>JBEKUA010000001.1:0-17533 GCA_049515495.1 Smithella sp.
ACAGTACAACAATTGAAAGCCAGCAAATGATGGAATTGGGGCACCGCACTTTAAGGCTCATCGAAACTATGCCTAAGCCGTCCATAGCCGCCATTAATGGTTTTGCTCTCGGTGGCGGCACGGAAATTACACTGGCCTGCGACATCAGGTTCGCATCCGAGAAGGCAGTTTTCGGCCAGCCGGAAATTTTAATCGGCATCATTCCCGGATGGGGCGGCACGCAGCGTCTTCCGCGTCTTGTAGGAATGGGCATAGCCAAGGAAATGATTCTGGGCGGTATTCAGATTAATGCCCAACGAGCCTATGAAATAGGCCTTGTCAATAGAGTATTTCCTCCGGAAAATCTTTTGGACGAAACCAGAAAATTTGCCTTCAAACTGGCCAAGCTTCCTCCTTTCGCCCTGAAGATGGCCAAAAACGCTATGAATTATGGCTTTGACTTGCCGCTGGATAATGCCAACAAGCTGGAAGTAAGCTGTATCGCGCAATGTTTCAGCACTCAGGACCAGAAAGAAGGAATGAAAGCATTTTTAGAAAAGAGAAAACCGATATTTACAGGAAAATAAAAGGTTTTACGTTCTATGTTCAACGTTAAAAGATATTTTTTTACGTTGAACATAGAACTTTTTTATAATCAATTCCCGGTGGAAACAATTTCTATTAGTGACGGATCATACTCTTTGGGTTTCTCATATCCCAGAAGATTCAAGAGAGTCGCCGCAATGTTGGACAGGCCTTTTTCTTTCATATTTGCCATCCGGTATTCCCCCTGATACAGGGGATCATAGATTATAAAAGGGACCGGATTCAGGGAATGCGCGGTCTTTACTGATTTTGCGCCCTTTTTATCTATCGTGAACATTTCATCCGCGTTGCCATGGTCGGCTGTGATAACGGCAATGCCTTCTGTTTCCTTTATCACAGCGAGAAGCTCTCCAACGCACTGATCCACTGTCTCCACCGCAATAATAGTTGCATCCATCATACCTGTATGTCCAACCATGTCGCCGTTCGGGAAATTGGTCCTGCCGAATTTGTAATTGCCGCTTTTGAGCAGTTGTATAACCGCTTCCGTTATCTCTTTTGCTTTCATCTGAGGGGCCTTATCAAACTCAATCCTGTCGGAAGGTATTTCCACATATTTCTCCAGTGATTCATTAATATACCCGGAACGGTTGCCGTTCCAGAAATAAGTAACGTGGCCGAACTTCTGAGTTTCGGATACTGCAAAGGTTTTTACCTTCTCCGCACAGAGATATTCACTGATAGTACGATCGATTGCCGGAGGCTGCACAAGAAAATGGGGGGGGATATGAGCATCTCCGTCATACTCCATCATTCCCGCATAAAATATATCCGGAAGAGGTCCCCTGTCGAATTCGGTGAAGTCCTTCTCGGTGAATGCCCTCGATATTTCGATGGCGCGATCACCCCGGAAGTTGAAAAGGATCACAGCATCGCCATCATGGATAGTGCCGTTAGGCTTCCCCGAACTATCAGTTATGACAAAAGCGGGCAGATACTGATCTGTTGCTTTCGGATCTTCTTTGTAAAATGTTCTCACTGCATCGGAAGCGGATTGAAACTTCCTGCCCTTCCCCAGGACATGGGCATCCCATCCTGTCTTAACGATATTCCAGTCGGAATTGTATCTGTCCATGGTTACCTTCATGCGCCCGCCTCCTGAGGCGATAGCGAAATCAAGACCTTTTTCCTCGGAGATTTTTTTCAGTTTTTCCTCCGTAGGAATAATATAATCAAGTGCCGTTCTCTCTCCCACATCCCTTCCGTCAAGAAGGGCATGGATCCTGACCCTATTGAAATTCAGCCCGGCACATTTATCGATCATTATAAATAACTGATCAATATGCGAATGGACATTTCCGTCCGAAAGCAATCCTATGAAGTGTATAGTTCCTCCGTTTTGGGAACGCTTTACTATGTGGTCCCAGACATCGGATTGAAAAATCCTTCCCGTCTTGAGCGCCGTGTTTACAAGACGGGCGCCCTGATCAAAGACCCTGCCTGCACCGATGGCATTATGTCCGACCTCACTGTTTCCCATATCGTCATCTGACGGCAGTCCGACTGCCTTACCGTGAGCCTTCAGTTGCGTGTATAGATCAGATTTGAATAATTTATTAAGGTTGGGTGTATCGGCCATGTAGACAGCATTTGTTTCATCGGCCTTTCCTATGCCTATACCGTCCATGATGATCAACAGCAGGGGACCTTTCCTGCCGTAAAAAGATTTTAATTTATCGAGATTTAATGACATTTATATGCTCCTTGATTATTAATTCCGACTGAAATTTTTCATATCTTTTTTTATAGATCAAAGTACATACTTGGTCAAGAAAAGAGATATCACGACAAATACTGTTAAAAAACGCTCATCTGCTGCCTTGCACTACAAGCCGTACTACTCAACATATGTGTTAGCTACGCCGTTACGTCATAGCTAACCGGTAAGAAAACGATTTGCTTTTTATTGTGCTCCTTTGGGTCGCACTACCGGAGCATATACACCTCGTGGTCCGGCTTTTTGCACGCATTGCATTTAAACATTTTTTCACACCACTTAGCTGATGATTTTTCAACTAAACCTGTTTTTATATAAAATCATTGGGAAATATGACGATATGTCAGATATATAAAATAGATAAACCTGCCGGTAAAATCGGATAAAAAAAGGGTGGAAAGAATCCACCCTTTTTCACCGGTTTAAATAAAAATTAAACGTTTTCCAATATCATAGACATTCCCATGCCGCCGCCGATGCAAAGGGAAGCCAAACCCATTTTCAGATTATTCTTTTTCATCTGCATGGCCAGTGAGTAGGTGATACGGGCGCCTGTGCAGCCGATCGGGTGCCCCAGAGAAACACCGCCACCGAAGAGATTGCACTTGTCCCCGTCAATGCCGAGCTCTCTCATACAAGCTAGCGCCTGAACGGAGAATGCTTCATTCAATTCCACCAAGTCAATATCCTTTATGGTTATGTTCAGCTTTTTGAAGAGTTTCCTGGTGGACGGAATAGGTCCTAAACCCATATACGCAGGATCAACACCGCCTGTGGCATATCCTTTAATCTTTGCCAGAGGTTCCAACCCAAGTTCTTTGGCTTTTTTCGCACTCATAACCACGACAGCAGCAGCAGCATCGTTAATCCCGGAGGCATTGGCTGCCGTAACAGTCCCGTCTTTTTTGAAAATAGTCGGCAGTTTGGCCATCTTTTCCAATGTTGTATTCATGGGGCCTTCATCTACAGCAAACACTATTGGATCTCCTTTCTTTTGCGGGATAGATACCGGGACAATTTCTTCTTTAAAGCTTCCATTGGCAATGGCTGCCAGAGCCCTTTGATGACTTCTCAAAGAAAATTCATCCTGTTGCTGGCGGGAAATTTTGTAGAGAGCCGCGATATTTTCCGCCGTCATGCCCATATGATAGCCATTGAAAATTTCAAAAAGGCCGTCATAAACCATCAGGTCGGTAATCTGGCCATAGGGCATACTCATGCGATAGCCCCATCGGGCATTAGGCACCGCAAAAGGTACGTTGCTCATATTCTCCATGCCGCCGGCAACAACAATTTCGGCATCTCCGGCCAGAATTGATTGAGCAGCCGCGGCGATTGCCCTCATGCCTGAAGCACAGACCTTATTTACTGTATAGGCGGGAGTTTCTTCCGGAAGGCCGGCCGTAATACATGCCTGTCTGCCGATGTTTTGACCCTGCCCAGCCTGCAAAACATTGCCCATGATTACTTCATCAACATAAACCGGTTTCAGAGAGGCATCATAGTCGTAAAATTTCTTGTTAATGTCTGTCATTTCAAAATCGCCCAAGGCGTCCGGACGGCAGCTTTTTAATAAATCATTAATTACCGGTCTTAAGCCGGCGCGCTTTAAGGATTCCTTTATCACCAGTGCTCCGAGGTCAACGGTCTTAACGCCCTTGAGCGCCCCACCAAATTTCCCCACAGCTGTTCTTGCTCCACTTACAATTACTGCTTCTTTCATCTCTAACTCCTTTTCAATATTGACAATATTTTTAAAACCCCCACCCCCTTCGTAATTATTTGTATGAGGTGGAGCATTTCTTAATTTGAAAATAGCTTAGCATAATTTTTTCTAAAATGCATCAGGCAGGTTTGCGGGCTATGAGCCACATATTGTCGCTGGTGGGGAACCGATCTTTGATGTTAAACCGGACAATCTCAAAGCCTGTGTCTTCGATGATTTTCTTAAGGGTCTTTGGCGTCCAGTAGTTGACATGGTCGGGATAACGGAAGCCGCACCATTTCCCCCCCGTAATCATGCGGTTTAAACAACCGTAATTAGGCACTTTAATAATAAGAGGAGCGCCCGGACGCAATATCCGCATAATTTTCTGGAGAACCTCACGAGGTGCGGATTCATGTTCGAAATAGGCCGACATAATTGCCGCGGTAAAATAATCTTTTTTAAAAGTGTCTAATCCGATAAGTGCGTTGCCGCAGAAAACGCGGCCTCCGCGGGATTTGGCGATTTTTTGAGCCCTATGGGAAAGCTGTTTTGATACTTCAATGCCGAAGGGAATATATTGTTGATCAAAGCGCGCCATAACCTCGCCTCCTCCGCATCCCACGTCTATTACAGGTCCTGCGGGGAAAAATTGTTTGACCAGGTCTATCAGTTTGTCCCTGCGAATAAGCCTGTCTTTGTAACGTTCAATAACCCTCACGCCGCGTCGCAGTGCGGATTCCGTTTTTTTTTGCGCCACCTGGCGCGATGTCTTTTCCCAGGCGTAAGTTTCTTCCAGTTCTTTATAAGATGGAGGATTTTCCAGGTAAACAAAATGGCATCCGGCGCACATTTTTATGACCCACTGATCCCTTGAGTACACAGAAGGTTTTTCTGCGGCGTTGTCAGTGCGGCACAGAGGACATAACCGGTGGATGCCTTTGCTGGTTTCTGTGGAGTTTTCTTGTTGCGTCATTATTTGCTCTTTGCGATTGATATTGGGAAATAAGAAAATGATTTCGAAAAAACTCTTGCATAACTGATGACTGGTTTCAACCTTTTTTATCATTATTTATGCAACAGACTTATTTCATTAAATTTCTTCCCGACTGTTAACTAATTGTCAGACAAAGAGTTATTTTGCTTGCCTGAGCCATTATTTTACTCTATAATCCCGCCACAATTATAACAGCTCCACGACTTACAGGATTATTTCGCATGCAAAACCGGTCATGTAAGTTGTGAAGACTAAAAAGGAGGAGAGAATGAAAAAAGTAATTATTGCCGTTTTATTTATTTTATTATGTGGAGCCTTTGTGTCTTATGCGGGCGAGATAAAAATGGGGGACAAAATAGGTGACTTCAAGCTGCAAGCCGCGCTTGGTGATAATATATATAGTCTCAGTTCACCGGAATACGCGGGCAAAGTTGTTTATATCGTATATGCCAGCAAGAGTTCAGCAGATGATAATGATCATGTAACCGAGGCAATAAAAGCCAACAAGGATATAGATCTTCTGAAAAAGGAAAATAAGTACGTTGGATTGGGCATAGCAAACGCGAAGGACACTTTTGGGCCTAATTCAGTCATTAAGTTCATCGCTGGAAAAAAGCAGAAGAGCAGCGGTGCTATCATCCTGCTCGATCCGGATTTTACATTCGGCAATCTTGTGGGGGCTCCTCACACAATCGCTACATCAGTCCTTGTTGACAAGAACCGGATAGTTCGTTACATTTATTCAGGTAAAACTCCGGTGGAGAATATTTCCACAATTATCAACTTAATAAAGAAATATGCAGCAGAGTAATAAAATTCCTGTCATTTAGCAATCAGCCCCCTCGAATTCCCCAATAGGATTCGAGGGGGAATATTTTATTGTGATACTCCAATTCTTAAAAGCGAAGCACGGCGCATGCCGTCCAAGGCACATCGGAATTAGCAGTTTAAACAATCCCGCCCAAGCGGAGAATATCATATCCTGAATGCCAGACAAATCGAGGCGGAACAGGTTTCCTAAGCTTGCTTTGGGTTCATACTAATGATTTGAGGTGAAGTTGGACATGTTCAGTATTATAGATGGGAATAAAATAGCGCAGGATATTCGTAATGAAGTGCGCCTCAGCACACTTGAGCTAAAACAAAAAGGGATTGTGCCCGGTCTGGCAGTTATTCTTGTTGGTGACGATCCTGCCTCTAAAATATATGTGGGGAAGAAGGCTCAGGATTGTGCCGAAGTTGGTTTTTTATCCCGTGAGTATAAACTTCCAGAGGCAACGAGTGAAGAAAAGCTATTGAGTTTGATTGATGATCTTAATAAAGATAAACTCATTCATGGTATTTTGGTGCAGCTTCCCGTACCCAAACATATCCGAACTGATAAGATTATCGAATCCATTGATCCCCGAAAAGATGTGGATGGTTTTCATCCATACAATGTCGGCAGGCTTGTTGCCGGCAATCCCTGCCATTCGTCGTGCACGCCATACGGAATTATGGAGTTGTTTGATCGAAGCGGTATAGAACTTTCCGGTAAAGAAGCGGTTGTTGTAGGTCGCAGTAATATTGTCGGTAAACCTATGGCGCTGATGTTGCTGGCTCGTAACGCGACCGTGACGATTTGCCATACTCGCACGAAGGATTTGGCGGCAGTGACCCGCCGAGCCGATATTCTGGTGGCTGCCGCCGGTCGCGCGCAAATGATCAAAGGAGACATGGTCAAAGATGGAGTGGTTGTGATCGATGTCGGCACTAATCGTCTCGATAATGGAAAACTTGTAGGTGATGTTGATTTTCCCGCAGTTTCTCTTAAAGCTTCATATATTACGCCGGTACCCGGCGGCGTAGGCCCAATGACCCGGGCAATGTTGATGAAAAATACACTCAATGCCGCAAAAATGAACCTGTAAAAGCAAGAAATATATTATGACTCTTGTCCGTATAATAAAAAATTGGGATTGGCCCGATTTAATGCGCCAGACACCGGGCAAGCAAGGTATCTGGGACAATATTCAATTCACTGTTGATCCCGTTGAAGAATGCGATTTTGTCGTGATGCTCAACAACAATATGAAGTCCCAGAGCATTGTCAAATGTCCCAAAGAAAATATTTGGGCGCTTATGCAGGAACCTTATGTTAAGGGATTTACCGATTGGATGGTTGAGGGACACGAATCTTTTTTTCATGTATATACTCATCATATACCATCGAATCATTCCAGATATATCGTTTCTCAACCGGCTCTTCCCTGGCATGTTAACAAATCATTTGATCAACTGTCTCAAATGGATATTCCCGCCAAATCAAAAGCAATTTCCTGGATTGTCGGCAATGCCATGAATATTCCGGGACATGTTAAGCGACACTCCTTTCTGCAATTCATAAAAAATAATGCCTCTGTCGATATTGATCTATTTGGCCGGGCAGTGCGAGTCATAGAGGATAAATGGGATGGGTTGGCGCCTTATAAATATTCTCTGGCGATAGAAAACAGCCAGAGCCCGGATTACTGGACCGAAAAATTAGCCGATTGCTTTTTAACCTGGACAATTCCCTTTTACTTTGGATGCCCGAATCTGGAAAAATATTTTCCTGAAAAATCTTTCATTCGAATTGACATAGACAAACCGCAGATCGCTTTGGATCGAATTAAATCGGCCATTAAAAACAATGAATGGGAAAAGAGGCTGCCGGCATTGAAAGCAGCGAGAGAACAGGTCTTGAATCAATATCAACTTTTTCCTCATTTAGCAAAGCGGATACAGCCTCATCATATAAACAATGAAGATAAAACAGTAACCTTGATTCCACCCTATAAAAGAAGTATAAACACCAGTCTGAATAGAGCCTTCTTTAAGACTAAAATGGCGATTATGCGGCTAAGGCATAAGATAGAATAGTTTTTAATTGATAAGGGAAGGGGTGCTTTTTAATGGTGATATCGCCAAGAGGTCGTCAATGAAAACGAGCATTATTATTTGTTTCTATGAAAAATCAGACTATTTGAAATGCTGTCTTGATTCACTTAAGAGTTCCTCTAATGATTTTGATGAAGTTGTTATTGCCGACGATGGTTCCAGCACAGCTGTTGTGAATAAAGTAAAAAAATATATTCAGGATTATCCTTTTCCGATAATTCATGCCTGGCATTCCCGGGAAGGCGCCCGCCGCGCAGCCTGCCGGAATAACGGTATACGACATGCCCAGGGAGATTATCTTATTTTTTTCGATGCCGATTTTGCTATTTTGCCTGGCACCATACAAAGTCATATCGATGCAGCAAAGCCCGGATGGTTTGCCGCCGGTCGTTGTAAATATGCAACGGAAGAAGAAACAAAACATATATTCTCAGAAAGCATATCCACTGAATTACTGGAACAAATTTATAAGGAATTGCCGGAAGAACGCATTTTGAGAGAGCATCATGAATTTATTCGTTATGGAATTTTGCGGAAACTGAGATTAGCCTCTGCCCGGAAACAAACTTTTGGCGGACATTTTTCTATTCACAAAAAGGATATAGAAGCTGTTAATGGATATGATGAAAACTATGTTGGCTGGGGTGGCGAAGATCAGGATATAGCTATGCGATTAGTTATGGCGGGATTTCGTGGTACTTCGGTTATCAAGAGCGCTCGTGTTTTACATCTCTGGCATCCGAAAGAAATAGGCGATAAACACTGGAAAGAGGGTGTGAACGTGGGATATTTTATCAGAAAAAAAATTCCTGTTTATTGCGAAAACGGTTTGGTCAGAAAATGATGAGGATTTAATGAAATCAATAGGTAATTACAATACCACTGTGCAATTCTCGTATAATTTTCGTGAGAGTCGTCTAAAAAAATGCTTTAAGATTATGCAATCCCTGCCATGTGGTCGAATGCTAGACATTGGATGTTGTACCGGTGATTGGGCTATATACTGGAAAAATCTAGGATGGGTTTGTGCAGGCATTGATATTGACCAGGAAAAAATAAAAATTGCCCAGCAGCGTGGGCTTGAAGCCAAGCATTGTGACCTCAATCATGACCCCATACCCTTTGAGGATAATAGTTTCGATTTCATTTTTGCGGGTGAAGTAATTGAACATTTGGTGGACACAGATGCATTCCTGCAGGAAATTCATCGTTGCTTGCGCCCCCATGGAAGAGTATTAATCACAACACCCAATCTGGTTTCATTCGAGAACAGGCTTCGCATTCTACTGGGCATTTATCCGATCTGGGTTAATTACAATCTATCCGGCAGCGGACATATTCGCGCATATACGCCTCGTGTTCTTAAAAATCAATTACGCGAAAACGGTCTTAGAATCCTTATACATAAAGGGAATTGGGTTCCGTTTATTCCGCAGTGCTATCTTCACGATATCAAACTACCACTGCTGGCGATTACTGGAGATATATTCCCCAATCTATCAATGGACATCATTATCCTGGCACAGCGAAAAGAGTGATTGTCAGCCTCATCTTACTAAAGAATAAAACCGTACTATCGCTACAGCGTTTAATAAATCAGAACTCAAGCAAATTCCACTTGAATGGTCATTTTAATTAATAATGAAACTTGAAAGCCAGTATGATAAGAATTCAAAAATTGTACAGAAAAATAAAACGCGTTAATATTATGCAATGCAGATTTTGATGTCTAAACTAATCTTCCTGAAAAATAAGGAAGAACTTTTTAAACTTTTGGAACATAGCATACCTGTTATGTTGGGTGTGCTTATTTTTATTATACCTCTTCCATTCAATACCGCAGCGCAGGAAATATCGTTTTATTTGTCATGGGCGATAGCGTTGTTCCTTATCATTTGCAAACAATCAACCTTTTCATTCAAATCACCATTTACTATACCGTTTGTATTGTTTTGTTTCTGGATACTGCTTTGCATTCCTTTTGCGCTGGATAAAAGCAATTCCTTTCACGATTTCTATGCTCATTTGATAAAGCATCTTGTAATATTTTATATCCTATCGACCTACTTTGTATCCAAAAGGTTATTTGTTGTTTTATGTTGGATTATCGTCATTTCCATAACGTTTTTTTCATTTGGCGGCACAATCTATTATTACGTGATAAAGGGCGCATCCCTTCAAGACCGTTTTGGTCTTCCTGAAATTGGTGTTGATATAAATCATATTGGATTTCTGGCAGCGCCTGCCCTGTTTATAACCATTGCACTCTTTGCCGATTCAACAAGTGTTGTAAAAAAGTTGTTTCTTTTTTTATCCATGATTTCGACCATATCAGCGATAGTGCTTTCAGGGACAAAAGGCGCGCTGCTTGGTGTTATTGTTCCCACAACGTTTCTTTTTACGAAACATAAAAAAATAATTATGGTCACGCTACTATGCTTGTTGCTATTAATTATAATTTCACCATTTAAGAACAAACTTCATGTTCATGCTATTGAAAATTCGGTCGGTGCGGAAGTAGAGACAATTCGTTTTTCCATATGGCATGATTATTTGCAAATAGTTAAAAAATATCCTGTTGGTGGAATCGGTTATGGAATGCAGAGTTATAATCGTGATCTTTTTATTCGAAACAATTTTAAATTACCTAATATTGCTAATTCACAAAATGGCACAGCATTTTTTATGCCGCATAACACACTGATTGATTTGGCGGTAAGAACAGGCATTGTCGGAGTCTGCCTTTTCCTGTATTGTCTCTATACATATTTTCGAATTGGATGGTCGTTATACAAAAATGTGAATGATGATTTTATTAAAAACTGGGCACTATGCCTTATGGCATGCTGTGTATCTCTGCTCATTCAGGGGATGTTTGTAGATCTAATGATAGGTATACAGCTTATTTATCTGTTTGTATTCTTCGCCATGATGAATATTTTGTGGCAGATCAAAATGAAGGATAATAATTTATCAAAACAATAAAAATGATAAAGTTTAAATAATGACAATTCAAGCTAATAATTCAACCAAAAATTCTTTTTCATGTATTGCAAGTTGTGAGAAAGTTTCGTTATCGATAATGAAGCCAGGAAGGATATTTTAAACTATATCGAATCATTTTATAATCGGGAAAGGAGGCACTCCAAATTACATTACATTTCACCTGCTGATTACGAAAATAATGGGCTCAAAAACGCTGCGAGAGTGTGTCTATATTTTCGGAGTAAGCTTACGGTAATTCTTGAAAGTTAAATTTAATATTCTATAAAAGAAATATAATGAAAACCAAAAACATAATAATGGCAGCAATCTAAGGCCATATTCTGAATTAGGTAATAGTATTGAGAATAACTTTTCTAATTGTAAAAATAAAATAGGCGCCACTTGCCGGTAATCAAGTGGTTTTAGAAGCTCAAGGCCATTTTTGTTGATAATATTAAGCGCAAGCCCTGCCTCGTCGCTCCAAAGACTTCTATTATAAATAAACTGAACTAATGATAATGTTACACTTAAAAGTAAAGTGATATTAATAATTTTTGCTCAAAATTTAATTTCATCAAGTTACCTTTTATCATATTCATTAGTGCTTTGCCTTCGTTGTAAATAAATAGGCTTTAGATAGCCTTTAATTGTTACTCCGCCGCCTTTTGTTGTTATATGTGAATTGTGTTTAATGGGAATATAAGTCTTGTCTTTTCCCTGTCCATTTCGTACTACCGTGAAAATATATTATATTTTAGAATGCACCAAAGTGCGCTGAAACCATCCCTCCAACCAATCTTTTTACCTTCTTCATAAGTGCGTCCGTAATATGAAATGCCCACTTCATAAACTCGTATATTTTTTATTCTGGCAATTTTTGCAGTTACTTCAGGTTCGAAACCAAAGCGGTTTTCTCTAAGTTTAATAGGTTTAATAATTTCAGTCCTGAATAATTTGTAGCACGTTTCCATGTCTGTTAAGTTTAAATTAGAAAACATATTAGAAATGAATGTAAGAAAACGATTACCGATACTATGCCAGAAGAATAAAATACGGTGTGGATTTCCACCAATAAATCGACTTCCATAAACGACATCGGCAAAGCCATCTAATATTGGTTGTAACATTAAATTATATTCTTGAGGGTTATATTCAAGATCGGCATCTTGAATTATAATAAAGTCTCCTGTAGCTTTATCAATACCTGTGTGCAGCGCGGCGCCTTTGCCTTTATTAAAGGAATTTTTATAATATTCAATATTCAGCTCAGGATTATCTTGTTTATATCGAAATATCTCTTCTTCCGTATTGTCGATAGAAAAATCATTAACAATAATTACTTCTTTGTCAACGTCGGCAAACAATTGCGCTGCCTTCACTTTGTCTAAAATTCTATGAATGGTTTTACCTTCGTTATACGCTGGAATTATGATTGATAGTATTCTTTTGATAAGAACCCCCTTTTATGTGGGAAAGTCTAAGAAATTATATCTGTTTTGTCAATAAGACCTTATTTGATCGACGCTATTGTATTGGACTATAACGACATACGAGGCGGCGACCGAACGAGTGACAATGTGAAGCATAGGATAATAATAAAATAATAATGGCTAAAAATATATTGGTCAATATTGATTTTTTGGTGAAATATTTACATACACCCGAGTCGTTGAGAGGCGAATTCAAGCATTTATTAAAGATGTTATTCGATAAAACAAGAAAGATTCTTTAGAAGGTATTTTTCCTGATGAAACGCTTTATAATTCTGAAATGTGTTTTTTCCAGAATTCGGGGTTTCTTTTTTCCCACGCATGACATCCAAACGGCAGCTTATAATCATTCATTTCATATAAGACATCAGGATATCTGTCAAAAGAAAATGTAATAGCCCTCTCCACAGGAGCTGTCTTAAACTTTCGAGTAATTTTGGGCGCTATTAATCCCCAGAAACCATCTTCGTTAATATTTTTATCTCTATAGTAAACTGCTTTTTTGTTCCCGATTAAATTTAATAGTTTCAATCTCAATGCTATAGTTTTGTTTTGAATCTTATAAAATCTCCGTTTTATTTTTGATTCCTCATTAATTGTTTGTATTTTACACTTGCTGAAAATATAAAGAATATTTTCAATATTTCTTAAGGAAAATCCTCCATTGCCGACACCATTTAATTTAATTTGCTCATTGTTATCTTCCAGCCACGGCGCTCCAATATAATCAAATCCTTCTTTACACCATTCCATCAATTCATCTCTGAAAACGTATGCATCCGGCTGATAAATAAGAATATATCTAAACTCTGAAAACATTTCATAGAAGTTTTCACTCAGCATCAATTCGTTATAACCTTCTAATCCTTGATAAAAATATTTATCGTTAAATCTAATTAACTGATGATTATTCAGTTCAAAATATCTTTTATAATTTACTATATTCAAACTTTGTGGCGCTACAAAAATAATCCTGTATTTTTTTAATACTTGAAATAGCCGTGTAATGGATATTTTTTCCTTATCTGATAAATCTGATTTATAGATTGGAATGATGATTCCTATTTGCATTGATTCCATTGAATATCCATCCAACTGATTTGACTATCTATTTTTTCTTTGGTTTGCTTTTGCCAGTGTCGCTTCTACAGCATATTGAAGAGTTTTCGAACGTATATGATATTGAAGACAATGGTTTCTGGCCATTTCCCCCATGTGTCTTAATCTATCTTTATTCTTTAGAGCATTTTTTATGACTTGATATAAATGATCGCCTTCAACACCATAATAAAAACAGTGCTCTCCTTCCATGAGCGGCTGATATCTAATAATAGTCGGATAGTTAATAACAGCGACAGATTCTGCCAAGCAGATTTCGTAGTGCCTTACACAATCCCAACCAAAACCGTTTGGAGACCATACAAGCCATGATCTTGCACAATAGTCATAAAACTCAGTAAAAGGAATTCTGTCGGTAATACATAAAACATTATAACCTTCATCTTCTAGTTTCTTCAATACATTAATGCCATCTTTTCGCACCGTTGAATTATTAACGTTCCCGCAGAAAAAAATATCAATATCTTTTAAATTTGTTCGCTCATGCTTTGCGATTTCATCGGAAGTGCCCAGGCTGATAGGATATATCTTTTCAATGACTTCACTATAAAACTGATTATCCTTAATTGCATGTAAATCATTACTCCTTTTATTTGCATTCAAAAAAAGCAATCTTTTGTTTTGAGGTAACTCCCGCATGAAATAACAGTCACACCGTTTAAGCAAATAAAAGTCTTCTTTCGGTATTTTGGGCATGTCGTTACTATTGACCCCGGCGACTGGGATTTTAGTTTTTCCCAATAGCATGGGAAGCATAGATAATCCGAGTGAGGGGAAATCAAAAAAGAGCATGTATATAAAATTACGGATATTTTTAAAAACTGATCGGTCGTGAAGATATATTGGATAAGGATTGCTTCCGCATAAAATTAAATCATAGTATCTATCTTTTATTTGTTTTCGGAGCTTAAAAAACAGCGGGATAGAAAAAAGATGGCCATTGCGGTATCTGATTTCGTGGTTTTTCTTGTGAATACTTACACAATAAAAATTATGATCAATATACTCCCTAAATTGACCTGTTTCTCCCAATGCCAGGATTTTGTATTTCGTTGTGTTTTGTTTCATAATTATTAACAGATTTGCTCAATCAATCTGTAACCGCCAAATAAATCCAGCTAAAAAAAGATGAAATAATTTTATCGGATAACTAATTTCTTTTTTCTCACGAGCACTTTACATTTCAGTATAAACATAAGGAAGTTCCGTTTGTATGTCATTAATTCTTCTCTCAATGACAATTTCCCAGCGCCGATCTTGTTTTATATATTCCCGCCATTTTCATCCATGTATTAACCGCGCTTTTGAGCCAGTATGTTTTCGTATATGGCCGCGTATTTTCTTGTTACATCATCCCATGTGTTTTGTGTTGCTGTTTGCCAGGCAGCGTCAGACATCCTCCGGCGAATGTTTTCATCGAGCAGCAGAGCTATCTTTGCCGCGATATAATCGATGTCGGAAGTATTATCGGCAATGAATCCGTTTTCTCCTTCCTGCACCAGATCTTTAGCCCCGACAGTACTGCTGATAATTACCGGCAAGCCTGCCGCCATCGCTTCCAGAACAACATTGCCGAATGTATCGAATTTGGATAGCATAATATAAAGGTCGCTGGCTAAATACATTCTGATAATTTTTTCTTTATTCACCGGGCCGGTAAAAGTGACATCAGAGATTATTTGGTAATTTTGGGCCATTTTCGTATATTTTTTTATATTTCCTTTGCCGGCAACAATGAGCTTGAACTTTCGGTTTTGAGCCTTTAATTTGGCAAGAGAAAACAAAATGTCATCAAGTCCCTTAATCTCAAAATTCATCGAAACAAATAAAATTACCGGATCAGTAATGTTAATTCCTAATTCACGGCGGATAGCGTTACGAACAGAATCTTTGTCATGTTGCGCATAATCATTTAAATCCACACCGTGGTTAATAACAGCAACTTTATCAGGATTAATCTTGTATTCCTGTAAAAAAATATCTTTTGTCAAGTTGGAAACGGCGACAAATTTTTTACAATTACCATTATAAACAAGTTCTTTTTCCACCCATGCGGTGGCCAGATCATAGAGGCTCATTTTTTTGCGGCGAATGTTATGAATCCAATACCGGTGAGGAATTCCGTGCATAGTGAAAATGTCGGCCGCGAAAATTCTTTCGTGGCTGTGTACGAGAGAAAAATTGTTGCGATTTATCTGGCGTTGGACAAAATAAGCAAAACTGAGTGTAGTCAGAAATTTGGGAAAAGAAAAAATGGGGATCTTATGAAATCTTAGCGAGGTCGATGACGTCTGCCAGCGATTGGCCAATACATGAAAATCAAAGTCTGTCTGATTGGCAAGCCGGTCTGTCAGTTCGGCCGTGGTTTGTTCGGCTCCGCCGACTAAACCATATTTAGGTATAACCACCGCAATGTTATGCATAAAATGTTCTTTGCTTTAAATTTTTTGTGAAATACATCTAGCATAGAAAAGGAGAAAAAGCATATTTAAATAAAACCATGAGTTTTGTTTTACTTGAAGTATCATCAGTTATGTGCGATATTTCTAAAGTTAACAATTAACCGCGAGCGAAAAAAATAATAATGAATATTTTAGGCATATCGGCATTTTACCATGACAGCGCGGCATGTCTTGTGCGTGACGGCGACATTGTTGCCGCTGCGCAGGAAGAGCGGTTTACCCGTAAAAAGCACGATTTTTCTTTTCCGTTAAACGCGATAGATTACTGTTTGGAAACAGGAAAAATAAAAAGCGAATCATTGGATTTTATTGCCTTCTATGACAAGCCTTTTGTTAAATTCGAACGTATTCTGGAAACCTATCTGGCTTTTGCTCCCCATGGCATTCAATCGTTTGTTATGGCGATCCCTCTCTGGATAAAGCAGAAATTATGGATGAAAGAATTCATTAAAAAGCAGCTGGGCTATGAAGGGAAAATAATTTTTCCTGAACATCATGAGTCTCACGCTGCATCTGCGTTTTTTGCTTCTCCTTTTGCTCAGGCGGCATTTCTTACAATTGACGGCGTTGGCGAATGGACAACCACCAGTTATGGTATTGGAAGAAATAATCAAATCAATATCCTATCCGAAATTCACTTCCCCCACTCCCTTGGGCTTCTTTATTCAGCCTTTACTTATTACACCGGGTTTAAAGTCAATTCGGGTGAATATAAGGTCATGGGACTGGCCCCATACGGCAGGCCTGTATACAGAGATTTGATACTATCGGAACTAATTGATTTAAAGGAAGACGGTTCGTTTAAGTTAGACATGAAATACTTTAATTATTGCGCCGGTCTTACAATGACAAACAGAAAATTCGACAAACTGTTTGGCGGGCCGCCCCGTAAACCGGAATCGGATGTTACACAGAGAGATATGGATCTGGCCTGTTCTATTCAGGATGTGACTGAAAAAGTCATGCTGCGCATGACTCGTCATATTCATCGTGAAACGAAACAGAAAAATCTTTGTCTGGCAGGAGGAGTTGCTCTCAATTGCGTGGGCAACGGTAAGATTCTCAGGGAAGGTCCTTTTGATAATATATGGATCCAGCCGGCTGCCGGCGATGCCGGAGGCGCTCTCGGTGCGGCTCTTTTTGTCTGGTATCAGTATCTGGATAATCAGCGGACAATTGAGGGGCAGAAAGATTTTATGCAAGCGTCCTGCCTTGGTCCTGAATATAGCAGCAGTCAGTTGCTTCATTATTTCGAAACCAATAATATAACTTACGAAGAGTTGTCCTCAGAACAGATTCCTGTCAGAATTGCCGATCTGATAGCCGCGCAAAAGACAATCGGATGGTTTCAGGGAAGGATGGAATTCGGGCCGCGGGCTTTGGGCGCCCGTTCAATTATCGGCGATGCCCGGTCATCCCAGATGCAGGAGATTATGAATCTAAAAATAAAGTTCCGGGAAAGTTTTCGCCCTTTTGCGCCCAGTGTACTGCGGGAAAAAGCCGCCGACTATTTTAATCTGGACAGGGAAAGTCCCTATATGATGCTGGTTGCGC
>JBEKUA010000002.1:0-15561 GCA_049515495.1 Smithella sp.
TTATGTTAAAGATTTTCCGTAAAAGAGAAGGAGAAAAAGGTTTTACGTTGATTGAGTTGATGATCGTTATCGCGATTATCGGTATTTTGGCGGCTATCGCCATTCCACAGTTTATTCAGTACAGAAAACGAGGCTATGTTGCCGCTATCAATGCTGATGCCAAAAACGCCTACACAGCGGCCAATGCGTATATGGTAGATAATCCTACCGCCTTAGTTACAACGATAGGTCAACTACAGGCTGGCGGTTTCACAGCTTCATCTGGTGTAACGACCACTATTGCAATGCCTGCTGATCAAGCTGACTTTACACTTACTTCAACAAACGCTTCGGTAGGTTTGACAAACTCTACAGCCACGTATGCCGTTGCTAATGGTATCTTGACAGTTACACCTGCGGGACCGAATTGATATTTTAGCAGGTAAAAATAAAAAAGGGCGCAAACTTTTGCGCCCTTTTTTTATGTCCCGATCATTTCCCAATCCTGTGATTATTTGGTGCAGGCATTGTTAAACTTACTAATGAAAATATAATGATGATGTGTTACAGTCATCGGGCAGTTAAACAATATTCTAAAAAATGGGCGAGGTTGGCCGAAAAACCCCCTTAACATTATTTAAAGGTAAAATATTGAAAATTTCTAAATCAGGAATTATTGTTGCATTTATCACTATAATAATTGGGATTTTTTTCTTGTATGGCACCTGGGGGGCCTATTTAGAATATAAGCGGGTGAATGAATATGCCGGCTATGCCACCGGCCACGTGACAAACAAACATTTTTCCCAGGGTGCCGACGGTAACAGTATGTATTATCTGGACTACTGGTTTTTACTTCCCGGTGGCGGTAAAATAAAGTCAACCAGTAATTTATTGCAGCAACAATGGGAGGCTTTAAAAATAGATGATACTCTTGAAATAAGATATGACCTGTCCAATCCTAATCGTAACATACCAAAGTATGGCGGAAGCCTATCGCTGGTTTATGTTTTTCTTGTTTTCGTTCTTGGCGTCGTTTTTCTGGTCTTCGGTATAATGCGTTTGATTAGCAGTTTCAAGATGACGTACAATAAAACGAGTTAAGAAACCGTCATCATCAGGAATTGATGTGTATTAGCATTCAACTAATAAGGCTGAGAAAAAGACAAGCGGAGGGAAGAAAATACACTCTGGAGATGTTTCGACAATAAATTCCCATTAAAAAAAATAATATGATAAATTTTATAACCTATGACCTGCATTTTACAAAAAGGCATGCGTCAATATTGGCCGTTTTAGTCATGGTTGCATTAGTCCTTTTTGTTTATTGGCCGGTGCAGAGCTACGATTTTACTAATTATGACGATTCGGGGTATGTTACATCAAATGATCTTGTTCATGCAGGGTTTACATGTAATAGTTTCATAGAAGCATTCAGTAAAAATTATCTCGGGAATTGGCATCCTTTAACCATGTTATCGCATATGCTGGATTGGCAGTTATATGGGAGCCATGCGGGTGGCCACCACTGGACGAATGTAATCATTCATATATTCAATACAGTTTTATTGTTTTTACTATTAAGAACACTTACCGGGGCAATGTGGAGGAGCGCTTTTGTTGCTGCCCTGTTTGCCATTCATCCGATTAATGTGGAATCTGTGGTCTGGATATCGGAACGGAAGAATGTCTTGAGTACTTTTTTCTGGATAGGAACCATGTTGTTTTATGTCCGGTATGTGAAGTCTCCCAATTGGAAAAGATATTTACCTGTATTGATTTGTTTTGCTTTAGGTTTGATGTCGAAACCCATGCTGGTGACCTTGCCGTTTGCTTTGTTGCTTCTTGATTACTGGCCGCTGGGTCGTATGAAAATAGAACAACTAAACGAAGATCAAACAACAAAAACCACAAAGGTTACGCTAAAAAAGAAAAAAATACTTTTTTTAGTCATAGAAAAAATCCCTTTAATTGTTTTATCTGCATTTTTCAGTTATTTGACTTTATTCATTCAAAAAAATGAGGGTGCTGTGTTAAGCCTGCATTCTTTTCCTTTATTATACCGCCTGGGTAACGCTGTCATTTCCTATGAACTGTATATCAGGAAAATGTTCTGGCCTTTTGATCTGGCGGTGTTCTATCCATTAAATTATAATATATCTTTATGGCAGGTTATTTTTCCCGCTCTATTGTTGATCGTTATTACTGTTTTCGTGAGCGTTTATTTTCGTAAATCACCTTATTTACTCATGGGCTGGCTCTGGTATTTGGGTACGCTGGTTCCCGTGATTGGAATTGTTCAGGTTGGCGATCAGGCTATGGCTGACCGCTATGCCTATGTTCCTTTTGTCGGATTATTTATCATGCTGACATGGGGAGCGTTTGCTATAATAAAAAAACATTTTTCTTCAAGAATTATCTTAATAATTCCATTATTAATTATTACAGGTCTGACGATTGTCGCTCACCGGCAGGTTAAATACTGGCAAAATACATTCACTCTATTTTCTCACGCTCTTGATGTTACACAGAATAATTTCTTAGCACATAGTAGTGTGGCCGGTCAATTGCTTATGCAGAACAAGGTTAATGAAGCAATGCTTCATTGTGAGAAAGCTCTGTTGTTAAATCCGCGTCATTACAATACATTGGTGCGAATAGCCAGAGCATACAGTATGCGAGGTGAAAAAGATAAGGCCATTGATGCTTTGCAGCAGGCGATACAGGTTCAACCCAGATACGCCAAAGCCTATGATGACCTTTATGTGATTCTTGTGCAAATGGGCAGGATTAAAGAGGCGTTGCAGGAATATAGAAAAGCTGCCGACATCAACAAGGATAATCCTGATATTCATTATAATTTCGGGAATGCTTTAGCCATGCACGGTGATTATGACGAAGCAATTGTGCAGTTCAAAAAGGTAATACAATTAAGACCTCTCGACGCTGTCGTCTACAATAATATAGGTGTGATTTTAATGCTTTTAGATAATAAGGATGCAGCCATCAGTTATCTCAAAGAAGCTGTAAAGATTAATCCTGATTATGCCAATGCGCATTATGAATTATCGATTGTCTTGAAGCAGAAAGACATGGTTGAAGAAGCTGATTATCATTTCAAAGAGGCTATACGTATTGATCCGGCATATAAGAATAAAAAATAATGAAAAAAATAATATCGAAAGCGCTGCCAAATTGAATCTGAAGATTATTGGAGTTCCGATTCGTTATCGGGAGCGAACATAGGGGAAAAAGAACATTTAAGCGAAAGTATGGATGATTATTAATGTGGATGGCTTTTCTTGCTTTTAAAAAAATCAAATTTGTAAGAGTGACCTGTTAAGTTCGTCCATGTAAGTTCATCCTTAACGGTGAAATTATCTTGGAGGAATTAACCCGTAAACAGCATAGAAGTTATCATTATAAATAATTTCTGTTGCCCTGCTCATTTGCTTGAGGAATCGATTTATTGTTTCCGGAGGATAATTATCGTGCAGGTATTTAAGATACAAATCCATGCGCACAAGCAGATAGGTGCAGCCAAGAGAATGGAGATATTTTTGAAAATATCCTTCTTCGTGAGAGTTTTCAACGAGGCCGCTAACGTCACCTATTCCGTAAGAGATACCTTCAGAATATATCCGATCCAGATAATATCCGCGCCCGGCAAGAAAAACTAATCTGATTTTGGCATTTGCAGGAGTGTGTGTATTGATAAATTTAATGGCTGGATAACTACTATTATGACGTGCAATAAACTCATCTCTGGATTCTTTGCCCAAAACATAATTCATGGGGCGAATAGTCTGATAATAATTTTTAATATAAAAGACATTCTTGCTCATCATAACAATAAAAAAAGAAAAGACTAAGACCGCTAAAACTTTTCCGAAGCGATTGGAGAGGCTCATTGTCCAGTTCCAGATATTTATTAAGCCCATAACTGTCAGGATGGATAGAACAGGGATGACAGACAATGTATAGCGTACTATTTGGTCCATAGAAAAAGCTTTTTGTTCAAGAAAGAAGACCATTAAAATAAAGAAAATCGTAAAATAAATAAATAGAAGCTTATCTCGATAAAATGATTTGTTCATCAATGCAAAAGGAGATAGAATTATTAAAATAGGATTCAAGACACCGTCGAAATAGCGAGTAGAGTTATCTTGTCCCTGAAAAAAAATACGAATAGGAATCAATAGGGTTTCCCAAAAATTTTCTCCATATAACATTTCCCGAATTTGAAAAAAACCTGTGTGATTATCTCCGGAAACCATGGAGAGGGCGCCTTTTTCAATGGTGGCGCTACTTGTGTTGAAGATGCCTTTAAATAGAGGATATAAAGGATTGCCTGTAAGAATTATGTTTTTGATAAGCCATGGAGAAAATACAAAAAGAGAAATAAGAAAGAAGATTATCCCATGAGTAATAGCTTTCCATTGCCGTCCCGTATCTCTGGAATAGACATAAACGATTATCAGCGATAGAAAAAACCAGGTAATCAAAGCATTATATTTTGTCCCCAATGCAAGGCCCATGGCAAAAGATGAAAGAAAAAGCCATTTAAATTCTTTATACTTGCCATCACGATAGCGAATAAACGCCAGAATGCTGGCTGTTGTAAAAAAAGCCAAACCAAGATCAACATAGGCTTGTGTAGACAAACGGAATACAATCGGTGTGCTTAGAAAAACAAGAATGCCCAAAAGGCCTGCGATGCGGCCTATCTTATTATTTAAGTAATGATAAATGAGTAACGCTGTTCCGATGCCAAAACCCATATGGATGAAATTGGCAATGAAATCCTTATTAAAGTAAAGGGGAATGAGATAAAGTAAATCGACATTCATCGGGTAGTATGAGAAATCCGCCCATTTAACTTCATAGAACGCACCGTGTTTAAGCCAAAGCTTGGGAATAGCTAAATGATGAATAAGAGCATCGCGGGCTATCGGAGGAGTCAAATTTAATATGAATTCAATGGCTAATAGTATTAAGATGGCTGTACAAATAATAGCTGTAAAGAGATTATAGGATACGCGATTCTTGTTTATAGCCATGTACTGGAAACACTCCCGGATGGAATAGGTTTACTCATGGAAATGATCATGGATATTGTTCATTGTGTCCCAAACAATACGTTAAAACACAAGGAATATATTTTTTATTAAAAAATTGCTTACATGTTGAATAAAGTTTAACAAAATTATAAATATATGTCAATGTCATCCTGAAATATATTGTCATCATCAAAACAGTTTTTCACTGTCGGCAGGTGATGATCCGATAATCTTTTCCGGAGATTATTTTTCTTGACTTTGAAGTTTTATTGTTCTAGGTTGTCTTGACCGTTGGTCATATATTGACCGCAGTTTTAAAGTGTGTTCACATTTTCAGAGAGAAGAAGGTTGCTGTGGGACTCCTGGAACGTAGAGGAAAAGAAAAAGATAGCCGCAAAAAACTAATTCTCAAATCAGCGCGCACGTTATTCTTTAAAAAAAGTTTTAATAAAGTTACTGTTGATGAAATAGCCAAATGCTCCGAGTTGGGAAAAGGGTCAATTTATCTTTATTTTAATAGTAAAGAAGAAATTTATGCCCAGATTCTGCTAAATGATATTGATAATTTCAATAAGCAAGTTTCCGTGTTATTTGACAAAAAAAATACGGCGGCCGGTTTGCTGGTAGAATTTTCCTGCATCTATGTTGATTTTTTTCTCAATGATAGTGAATTGTTTAGAATACTGATGACCTACATGTTGCAACCGGCTAAAATGAATTTAACTGATAAACTTAATTCTCAAATTCTCGGCGCAAATACCAGGTCAATTAATTCAATTGGTAAAATATTACAGTTGGGGATATTGTCAAAAGAATTCCCCGCTGATATTAATTTGAAACAGAATCAGAACGCAATCTGGGGCTTGCTCAATGGAATAATCTCTCTGTATATTTTTTCAGGGGCGCAGATGAAACGAAGGGAAAGAATTTATTCTACAATAAAATTAGCATTGGAGGTATTCATCAAGGGCTTAAAAAAAGTATGATGAGTATTTATGAATTTTTATAGTCAGCCAATAGTTTAAAGCAAAAAAAGGCAAAGGAGGAAAGTCATGTCATTTGAGATTAAAAAAGCTGCTGTTTTAGGCGCGGGAGTTATGGGTGCGAATATCGCAGCCCATTTAACTAATGCCGGCATTGAGTGTTATTTGCTGGATATCATCCCTTTCGAACTTACTGATGATGATAAGAAGAAAGGACTAACGGAGAAGAGCCCGGCCTGGCGAAATCGGTTTGCTGCAAACGGGTTAGCCGGAGCCACTAAATCGAAGCCGGCGAGTTTTTATTCCAAGAAAAATGCGTCAATGGTCACAATCGGTAACTTTGAAGACAATTTAGGATTATTAGCCAATTGCGACTGGGTATGTGAAGTGGTTGTCGAAAACCTGAAAATCAAACAGGAGCTTTTTGCCAAGGTTGAGAAGGTAGTTAAACCGACGTGTATCGTTTCCACGAACACTTCCGGTCTTCCTATTAAAGATATCTCCGCCAAATTCGGCAAGGATTTGAAAAAACATTTTCTGGGGACCCATTTCTTTAATCCCCCCCGGTACATGAAGTTAATGGAAATCATTCCCGGTGCGGATACGGACAAGGAAGTCGTTGCTTACATGACAAAGTTCAGCGAGGAAGTTCTTGGTAAAGGTGTTGTTGTATGCAAGGACGTTCCCAACTTCATTGGCAATCGCGTCGGTGTATATGATCTGTGCAATGCCGGTAAAGTAATGGTTGAAAAGGGTATGAGAATTGAAGAAATTGACGCTATCGTCGGCAGCGCAGTAGGCCGCCCCGGCACCGCCATCTTCGGGACCATGGATCTGGTCGGTCTTGATATCGGTGTTCATGTCAGCAAGAATCTCTATGAAGCCGTTCCCAACGATGAGTGCCGTGATTCATTCCTTCCCGCTCCTTTTGTGGAAAAAATGATGGCCAACAAATGGTTGGGCAACAAAACCAAGGGTGGTTACTACAAGAAAGTTAAGGACGAAAAAGGCAAGAACGTCAAGTATGCTATTGACTGGAAGACCATGGAGTATGCCGTAGCCCAGAAGCCGAAGTTCGCTTCTATTTCCGAAGCCAAGAAGAAAACCGATGAAGGTGTCGCCGTCACAATGAAGATCGCCTTCAACGGCGAAGATGCAGCGGGCGATTACCTTCGTGAATATATGTGCAACAACTTCATCTACGCCGCGAACCGCATTCCCGAAATATGCGATACCATCGTTGAGATAGACAATGCCATGAAGTGGGGCTACAACCATCAACTCGGTCCCTTTGAATCATGGGATGCCGTCGGTGTTAAGGAAGCCGTCGAAGTCATGAAGAAACTCGGCAAGAAAGTTCCCGCCAAGATCGAGGAAATGCTGGCCAAGAAATGCACATCCTTCTACAAGAAAGAAAAAGACGGCAGCAAGTCCTACTATGATTTTGACAAGAAGGGATATGTAAAACTGAAAGAGAATCCCAAGATCATCATTCTGCCCGAGCTCAAAGAAAGAAAGAAAATTGTTAAAGAAAATGCGGCCGCTACACTTGTCGACATTGGTGACGGTGTTGCTTGTCTGGAATTCCATACCAAGATGAATTCTATTAGTGCCGATATGGTTCAGATGATATCGGAGAGCTGCGATATCGTGAATAAGGACTTTACGGGAATGGTTGTCGCCAATCATGATCCGCGTATGTTCTCTGCCGGCGCCGACATCTTCGGTGTTTTATGTGCCATCAGTGAAAAACAATGGGATAACTTGGAGAAAATGGTCGCCGGATTGCAGAATGCCTTAATGAAGATGAAATATCTGCCCAAGCCTGTTGTCACGGCTCCGGCCGGTATGGCTCTGGGCGGCGGCTGCGAAATCGCAATGCACGGCGACTATTGTCTGGCCAACGGTGAGACTTATATGGGTCTGGTTGAAGTTGGTGTCGGCGTTCTGCCTGCCGGCGGCGGCTGCAAGGAACTTTTGGTTCGTCTGACCGAAGGCATTCCTGCCGGTTGCGTGGAAGGCGGTATGAATTTGCAGTATCACATAGGCAAAGCTTTTGAAAATATCGCTACGGCGAAAGTTGCCACAAGCGCGCAGGAAGCCCAGGAATTAGGTTACATCCGCAAGACATGCGCTATTAACATGAGCAGAGATATGCAGATTTACGAAGCCAAACAAATCGTTCTGGGTCTGTCCAAGTTCTACAAACCGCCTAAGCCCGCTTTGATTCCTGTTATGGGTGAGAATTTCCGCGGCCTGGTTGAAGGCACCATCATGAATATGTATTACGGTAAATACATTTCCGATTACGATTTGTTTGTGTCGCGAAAGATAGCCCATGTTCTCTCCGGCGGCGACTGTCCCGAAGGCACCTATGTGACGGAACAGGATATTCTGGATCTGGAAAGAGAAGCTTTCATGAGCCTCTGCGGTCAACAGAAGACGGTCGACAGGATATCGGCTATGCTGAGCACCGGCAAGCCCCTGCGTAACTAAAATAAAGGATATGCTCGGAGGTTTGCGGTCTGAAACCTTAAGCCTCCGGCATTTAACATAACAAAATCCTGTAAGGAGGAATGATATTATGAGTGAAGCTGTTATTATTGAAGCCGTAAGAAGTCCAGGCGGCCGTTATAAAAGAGGTGGTCTTGCCGCAACAAGGTCGGATGCCTATGGTATCCAGGTAGTCAAAGGCCTGGTAGCGAGAGTTCCGGAAGTAGATCCTGCGGACATTGATGATTTGATCGTTGGCTGTGCGTTTCCGGAAGCCGAACAGGGCATGATTTTGGGACGAACTCTTGCTATGGGAGCCGGCCTGCCTATCACTGTTTCCGGTATGACTGTAAACCGTTTTTGCTCGGCCGGTCTTCAGGCCATTGCCGATGCCACAGCTAAAATCCGCGCGGGCTGGTCGGACGTCATTATTGCCGGCGGTTGTGAAACTATGAGCCATATTCCCATGGGCGGAACCGCCATGCGTCCGAATCCGGATTGGAAATTTGACGGCAGTATGCCCAATGTTTGGATCAACATGGGCAATACAGCTGAAAATATAGCCGCAGATTATAATATTTCCCGTGAAGATATGGATAAAATGGGTGTGGAAAGCAATCGCCGTGCTCATGAAGCCATTAAAGCCGGAGTATTCAAGGATGAGATTATTCCGATCCAGGCATTCAAATACAAGGTTAAAAACGGCAAGCGTATTCGTGAAACGGTTACTTTTGACACGGATGATGGTGTAAGATGGCCTGTCAGCCTTCAGGATATGGCTAAATTGAAATCACCCTTCAGGTTGGGAGGAAATTGTACCGCGGCTAACTCTTCGCAGATGACCGACGGTGCCGCTTTCTCTATGCTGATGTCAGCAGAAAAGGCGAAAGCCTTGAAACTGAAACCTGTCGCCAAAATGACACATTATGCGGTTGCCGGCTGTAGAGCGGAAGAAATGGGTGTCGGTCCTGCTTACGCAATTCCGAAAGTATTGAAAATGGCCGGTTTGACGCACAAAGACATCGATGTTTTTGAAATCAACGAAGCCTTTGCGTCACAGGCGATTTATTCCTGCCGCGTGATTGGTATCGAAGACCGTTATTGGGCAGGTGACATCAACCCCAATGGTGGCGCGATTGCCCTGGGTCATCCTCTGGGATGCACCGGTGCCAAATTGACGGCTCAGCTGCTTCATGAGTTGAAACGACGAAAGGCAAAACGCGGTATCGTATCAATGTGTATCGGCGGCGGTATGGGAGCAGCCGGCATTTATGAAATGATTGACTAAGCAAATTGTTCCTTCTAGCGTCAAGCTTTAACCCTATACGATCCCTTCGCCATCCTCTTTATCGGGGATGGCGGGGGGATTGATCTCAAAATTATTTTACCGGCTAAATCCTTTTTTCAATCAAAGATGATATTAAATCGTTCTTCTCATTCGGCCCCGTTATCTTTTTTAATGTAACCCGGCATAATTAATAAAAGAAAGAGATAGAGTATGTGAAAACAGGTTTTATCCAATTTTAACCGGAATTCGGAAAAGCTTAGACAACCATAGAAAAGGCGTTATCAGTGATTGAAAAGGCCGATGCGGAGTTGATCATTTCTTGTGATTGAACAAAAGAAACTTTTTCCCTTGAAATAGATAATACTTTAAGTTATAGCACACGTCACTTGGGCGGTTAACTCAGCGGGAGAGTGCTACCTTCACACGGTAGAAGTCACTGGTTCAATCCCAGTACCGCCTACCATGAATATCAAGGGGTTGCGGATTATGCCGCGCCCCTTTTATTTATTCATGATAAAATTACGACAAATTATCTGATGTCCAAACCTCCTTACTAACACCATGTAATCCATTGATCCGGGCTCGACCCCAAAAGGTTCATATTGAAGAGAGAATAGATGGCTCTCTCCTTATCATCAGCAAGGGCAGATCTCTAAAATACAAAGAAATAATCGAAAGACCAAAACAGATCGTGAATGCGAAGAAGGATATGAGAACATATAACCGGCCCCTTAAACCATTAAAAGATCACCCATGGAAACAAAGGTGGAAAACCTGGAGGACAACGCCAACTGTTTTATGAGAACGATATTGATAACTACATTTTTTCTTTTAATAGGACATTCCTATTTTGGTAAAAATAGGACATTTCTAAATTGGCTGGACAACAATAAATATTTCATTGACATATAAGTTCTAATTTTTTATACTTTAACCATGAATAACCAATATGTTATCAAACAAGCGGTCTTTTTTTCATCGGTTAAAAACGGACCTGCAATTCTTCCGGGGTGGCGCCTCTGATGGCCGCCGTAGAAGTGAGACATCAAAGAGTTGTGGTTGAGACTGACCGCTACAGGGTAGAGGGTGACATAACGTTGCCTCTGGAGGGTTATCGCAGCCATCTTTCCGACTACCTGAACCGTCAGGATCAAGAGTTTCTCATGCTCGCGAATGCCGAACTGAACGCTCTTGACGGATCCGGACGTGACTGGAGCACCCCCGTTCTAATGCTTGCAAGGCGTCATATCCACCTGGTTGTTCCGGCTAATCGTGAGGATGAATAGGATCATCCCTTAAAGTTCTGGGAATGCCATTATCATCATTAAATTCCCTCATATATTTTGATAAATATTTTTTAAGACATAAAATTACTCCTCATATACTCGCCATGGAAAAAGAAGTTCTTATTAATTCTAAAAAACGGCAGATACTTAAGAAACAGACCATCCGAAGTTCGAAACTTATGCGGCAACGAATTATTAATACCATTTCTAAATTAAAGATGATATTGCCTTAAGCAAGGTTCCGGGCAACGGGACGTACGATATACGTGTTTAAGGAGCTGACAACGATACTAACAAAAAATAGCATTTTGATTCAGGATTGATATAACTACATTTCATAAGGAGTTTAAAATGAATATAAAGGATTTGTTTGATTTAAAAGGCAAGGTTGCCGTCGTGACAGGCGGCGGAAGAGGCATTGGTAAATTTATGGCTACCGGTCTGGCTGAAGCCGGTTCTAATGTTGTGATTGCTTCACGCAAGCTGGAGAACCTGGAAAAAGAAGCGCAGGAACTCGAATCGCTTGGTGTCAAGGCTCTGGCGGTTAAGTGCGATTTGGCCAAGAAGGAAGATATTGAAAATCTGGTCAAGGCTACCATGGATAAATTCGGCACGATTGATATATTAGTCAACAATGCCGGATTTACCTGGGGCGCACCCACGCTGGATTTCCCGCTGGATAAATGGGAAAAGGTATTCGACATCAATATCAGGGGTGTCTGGATTTTATCTCAGTTGGTTGCCCGGATCATGAAGGAAAAAGGCGGAGGCAAGATCATCAATGTTTCTTCGATCTACGGTTCGCGCGGTTCCAATGAAGAAGAGCATCCGGCCGTGGCCTATAATCCTTCAAAGTTCGCAGTGGAGGGTTTAACCAAGACGCTCGCTGCTAAATTAGCCCGGTACAAGATTTATGTAAACTGTATAGCGCCTGGATTTTTCAAAACCGATATGATGGCTCATTTGTTCAAGCCGGAAATGAAACCAATCCTTGATTTGACTGTTAACGCGATTCCGCTCAAGATGTATGGAGAAGAAGACGATATAAAGGGACTGGCTGTCTTTTTGGCATCCAGGGCTTCCAATTACGTTACCGGCGGTATTTTTCCCGTGGATGGTGGATTATCAGCGTCATAAAAACTAATACTGAGCCGCGCAGCCTTTGGCTAACTTTATTGGCAGCGTTGCTGGCGTCCTCAAGACGTATCAGTAATACGCCTGCCCAAGCCTCCGCATTGCCGAAGTTGATCCTTTGACTGCAACCTGGCCCAAAAGACGTATGAACAAACAGGATACTTTCTGTATACTCAAATGGTGAGGAAAGAGGTATCCTGTTTGCGTTTTCTTACATGAGGGATTTAGGAGATATGGTCATGAAGTATGTAACGATCAGTGCAGTTAAGATGGTTTGCCCCCGAACTCAGCATAAGAGAAATGTATTGTTAAATCTATGGCTTGTAGTTGAAACTGGGAGCGCCAGCATTTTTTTTGAAGTGCTGTTTCACTGATTTAGCATGTATTTAATTCCGGTTGACTTTGTTTCCGGATGTTCTATAATTTAATATAATTGTTTTCAGGAGCAACTGAGATAACTGAGATAGACGAGGAATCTCCAGGAAAAAGGAGAAAGGAGTTTTGACTATGATTAGGAACGGCGTAAAAGATTGTCTGCTTTTTATAATTGTTCTCCTTTTGATTCTTCTGTCAATTAATGTCCGGGCGGATGACCAATACTCCGCAACCCCGCCATTATTTACTGATCAGGAACTTGATAACCTCTTCGCGTCGATTGCCCTCTATCCTGATCCTTTGTTGGCCCAGATACTGCCGGCTTCTACGTATCCGCAGGAAATTGCCGACGCGTATGACTGGCTAACCAACGGCGGGGCAATCTCAGAAATTGATATGCAGAATTGGGACGACTCCGTCAAGGCAATTGCCCACTATCCGGATATTATGAAGATGATGACGGAGTATGGGGATTGGACCGCTGATATGGGAGATGCTTTTCTTAATCAGCCGGAAGATGTAACCGGGGCCATCCAGAGGCTCAGATGGAAGGCCAGAAACGCCGGCAATCTGGAAAGTAACAATTGGCAGACTATAATAATTGTGGGAGATTATATTGAGATCATTCCTGCCCAGCCACAGTATGTCAACGTTCCGTCTTATGATCCTTCAGCTGTCTATGCTCAGGGATGGGATCCTGACGAAGCGCCTTTCATTACGTTTGGACCCGGTCTGATAATCGGAGATTGGTTGATCATGGACTTTGACTGGGGTCACCACCATGTTATTTATCATGGCTGGAATCGCCCCGGTTGGGTAAATCACGCAAGACCTTATGTCCATATGAGAAATGAAACGATTAACAAAAACAAACCTTTTATAAATACTAATTGGAAGCACAATACGTCGCACGGCAATCCTGAAAGCTTCCGGGTGGCTCACCCCGGTGTCAGTACCGGCGCGGGTATGAAGTCGCGGATGACCGAAATCAGAGGGAGGTCTGTAAAAACAGCGCCGGCCATGTCTTTGCCAAAGGTTTTCGGTTCTTCAAAATTGGCGACGCCTCCTCAGGAACTCAAGAAACAACCGGTCATAACGATTCCGAATGTCAATCAACGGCCGGAACAACAAGCTTCCGGTGTCGGCAGGCAAACTCAGCAAACCAGTCCTGCCCGCGGGATTGTCCGGTCTCCCAGAACACCATCGGTCACCTTTGGCGGTTACAGAGGAGCAAGCGAAGCTGCGGGACAGAGTCTCCGCGGCCAGACCAGTCGCCAGAGCAGCGAAAGGGCGCCTTCTTCTTTTACTCCCCCTGCCCCACAGAGAAGCGCGCCTTCTTCTTTTACTCCCCCTGCTGCACAAAGAAGCGCTCCTGAAAGGGGAGGCGGCTCTGGAGGCAATGCTCCGGCGGCCAGGGGAAATGCCGGAGATAAATCGCACCGGTAATACAGACTTTATTTTCTGATAACTCGGAATAAATGAGTAAGGAAAGGAAGGAAAATATGATAAAGACAATTCGGCAAAATTCAGTACTTCATTCATTGCGTAGAACGATTTTTATTGCTGCGCTTCTTGTCATAGTGATGTTGATTTTTACATGGAATATGCCGGCAGTCGCCGCACCGTTACAGAAACTATTCTTATCCCCCGAAGATGCCGTAAAAGCGCTTACTGAGGCTGTCAAGGCAAATGACAAGATTATGCTGGATCAGATATTCGGGCCAACTGGAAAAGACCTTCGTTCGGGCGATGAAGTGCAGGATGCTGTCGAATTTGTTGAATTTGCCAAACACCTTGATGAGAAAAGCGATCTTGTAAGAGAAAATGATTCTAAAGTGATCCTTCACATCGGCAAAGAGAATTGGCCGTTTCCCGTTCCGATAGCAAAATATAATGATAAATGGTTCTTTGATACCGAAGCGGGTAAAGAAGAGACCCTGAATCGCCGCATCGGGGAAGATGAACTTACGGCAATACTGGTCTGCCGCGTCTACGTGAAGGCGCAGCGCGAGTATGTGCTTAAGGACTGGGATGGCGACGGCATATTTGCGTATGCGCAGAAACTACGGAGCGATCCCGGCAAAAGAAATGGTCTTTTCTGGAGATCCAGGCCGGGCCAGGAAAGGAGTCCCCTTGGTGAGCTGGTGGCACAAGCGTGGCATGAGGGCTACAAGAAGAATAGGGCAGCTTTCAAGGAATCCGAACCATCGCCTTTTCATGGCTATTATTTCAAGATACTGACAGGACAGGGAAAGAAAGTGCCGGGGGGCAGCTATAATTACATCGTAAATGGCAACATGGTTGGAGGATTTGCTTTGGTGGCGTTTCCCTCGAACTGGGGCAAATCGGGGGTGATGACTTTTATTGTCAATCAACAGGGAAAGGTTTACCAGAAGAATCTCGGCCCAGACACGGTAAAAACAGCTCAGAAGATGAAATTGTACAATCCCGATAAAACATGGACGCTGGTTAAAGAATAAAATAGCTGGTATCCCTTGTTAGATTTATCTTGCAGGGTTGCCCGGTATCTATGTCAAGAAGTCTTTTATACGCGTATATTTTTCAATCAAATCAGACAAAAGCTTAATTTTCTCCGTATCGTCTTTTTTGAGCAGAGCTTCCATATCGTCAATAGTCTTGGCGGTTATGAAGGTGTCCATGTTTACAAGAAGGATAGGTATGCCTTTCTCTTTAGCTCTGGAAATGATATGATGATGGGGAACGATATCGTTGGTGAGTATAATACCGATGGTGTCCCGTTCCATGGCTGCAAGTATCATGTCGCTCCTTTCGCCGCCAGTTATCATCAATTGATTTTCCCTGTTTACGCACTGCCTGGTAAAAAGCGGATCATTATTCGTGCAGGTATCAGACGGTGCGCCGATGATTATGCTCTTAACAACTTTTTTAAGGTGTTCTTCACCGGTAAGCACTCTGGCGAAGAGCTTTTCCGCCAGAAAATC
>JBEKUA010000003.1:0-13992 GCA_049515495.1 Smithella sp.
GAAAGGTATAATCATTCGCCGCCTCAACTCTCTTAACCTTTAAAAAATCACCGGCATAAGCTGTAGGTGTTTTCGGATCAATGGTGACCTGGTAGGTGTAGAGAACATCGGCAGAAGTAAAAGGGTAGCCGTCGTGCCACTTGACGCCTTTGCGCAAATGAAATGTTATAACAAGGCCGTTTTGCGAAATTTCCCACGATTCGGCCAGATCGCCGACAATGTTCATGTCCTTGTCGTATTTAACCAGGCCGTTGTAAACCATGCCAGCAATATTGTGGGAAGCCGAATCGGAGGCCAGAAGCGGAATCAGATTACTGGCGTCACCTATATCACCTTGCACCAGAATGTCGCCATAAGCCGGTTTTTTGTCTGATAAAGGTTGAGCAATATTCGCCGCTGGCTTTTTGCCGCATGCGACTATTAATACGATTAGCAGAGATAAAAAAATTAAAAGACGAAGTTTCCGCATGGAAGTAAACTAGCGCAGTCACAGAAGCATTGCAATGAAATTTTACACTTTAGCCCGTTTATTTTCGATGACGGGATATAGGCCTGCCCATGCGTTTTTTCCGAGTCTTATGAGTGTCGGATTGTCTGTTTGCGCGATTTTGAATCTTATTCTGTTTAAATTTAGTGACAAATTCCTTTGAGGCAAAATATTTATCCGCGAAAGAAACGATGAAAGATTCCTTGTATTTCGGAGGAACAAGCGTGAGCGGCCACATGTGCTTTATGATAATATCCTTTTCGATATCATTCAAAACAAAATATTTACTGGCATTGGCCAGAGCTATTTTGGGATGTTCGATACCGTGGTATTTTTCTTCGGGAAGGTCGGGAATATCATGGTGTCTCCAATCATACAGGAAAAAATCATGGAGAAGCCCGCCGCGGGCTGCGGATTGGTAATCAAGTTTAAGAAACTTGCACACCTTGTATGAGAAATAAGAAACATCCATCGCGTGTTCGTAAATAGAAGAATTATGATGGTAATGCAGCTTGAGCTTCAGAACTTCGTCGTGTTCATAGATATCTTTAATTATCTCGTAAAATTCTTTTTCAAAAGGCCTCCGTCCATCCTTGCCGTGAATGATTTTGCCCGGAATGGATTTCAAAAACGAGCTAATTTTATTTTTGATTTCAGCGTTGATGTTGTTATCAATGTATCTGCTCAGATTAGGAAACGCGGTTCTGAGACGTTTGAAGGAATTGAAGATATTTTCGATTTCTGCGTTGCTCAGATTAAAATATTCGGAGTACAGATAGACAATTTTTCTTCTGAACTCAGCAATAGATACAATAGAGAAAATAAAGTCCGTGACGCCATAAACAAACAGGATAATGGATGCGATTCTGAGAAATGACCGATCCAACGATTGGACATAATTTAAAACAGCCGGATGAATAAATATGATAAATATTATGGCCATGACAGCCCATAACACTGAAAAGAGCAAGCACACCCTGCCATGAATATTAAACTTGTTTTCCGAATAGTCCCACAATTTCAATTGGAATGCTTTTTCGAATATGAAACCTGTGAAATATTCGATGGTGGTCAAAATAATGCCGTACGCTATAAATTTGATTGGCAGTGGCCAGGTATGAATTAAAGATTCCAGTAATATGATAAAACCTGTGCAGAATCCGTAAAGGGGAACAAATGGTCCATATAAAAAACCGGCGTTGATAAGTTGGCGTTGAGTTATAGACCTGTAAACTACTTCTATAATCCACCCCATGAAAGAGTAGATCGCAAAGAGGATAATTATTTGGAATATTAGTATATTATCAAATATCATTAGATATCTTTTTCACATCTTCAAAGTTAAATATAAAAGCCTTATTTCTTGGCCATGAAGTTTAGTATTTTGATCGCGCAAAAATTAATAATAGACAGGTTGGATAAAGCATTTATAATATTAAATATCTGTTGTCAATGAATCTCTATTGCGCCAGTTGAGTAAGCTTAAATGGTTAAAATACAACTTGATATTGTCAGGATTTGTTTAAACTAAAAAAAGGCGCGTGGTTGGAAGTGAAAAATGCCGGCGTGCGTCTGAGTATTTGCGCGACTGCCGGATTTTTTTTGAAAGTTTTCTCCAGGAAATTGCGCACGGCAGGCCGCTGCCAGCCCAGAGGATGCTGAAAGTTTTTGTAAAGAGATAAATCGCCTTTATAAAAATCACGCGTAGCCAGTGTTTTAGCCTCAACGCTCCGGCATGGTAAATTAAAAATAGCCAGATTTAAAAAATCAATGCAATCATGATGCTGACAAACGAATTCCAGTGTCTTTACCGCGCTTCTCTCAGTTTCCGGCGGTGTGCCGAAAAGAAAATAACAATACGTGGAGATGTTTGCTCTTTTCAGCGCTCTTAAAACCGCGGACGCTATCGGCAAATCAATTCCTTTATCGAGTTGATCAAGAACACTCTGATCACCGGATTCGATTCCCAGCTTGAGCATTTTACATCCGCTACGTTTTAAGGATAAGCAAAAATCAACATCGGCTAAATGTGGGGTGATTCGGGTGAAGCCATACCAGAGCGCTCCCGGAGGCTTTTGCGCCAGAGCTTCCAGCAGCGATGGTGAAATAGAACTATCCAGAATATGAATTAATGAAGGATTCAAAAGCCTGGTCATGATTTGCAACTCTTGCGTTACACGGGAGACTTTCAGAGGTAAATAAGAAGCGCCTTCTGCTTTTTCCGGGCAAAAAGCGCATTTGTGCCAATAGCAGCCGCGCGCGCCGCTATAGGGCAGAATCTGGCCTGGCGATAAATATTGACCAATCGGGAAACCCTTATAATCGGGCGCTGAATTGTTCTCGCCATCTTTTATTCCCATAATCTCTAATAATTTTTTTTCTCCCGCACCTTCAACTATTTCATCGGCGAGGCCGCCAAAAGTATTTCTGCTGGCGCCAAGCCCAATCCATGAGGTAATAAGTGATCCGCCTAAAATAATTTTCTGTTGTGGTTTGATTTGTTTGATGAAGCCGATCATGGCAAAAGCGCATAACGCCTGACTGAGATAGTTTAAAGAAAAACCGATAAAATCAGGATTGCCCGCCAGAGCGTTTGTCAGACGAAACTGAAAGTAAAGATAGAAAGGATTGGCTTGCGGTTTTTCGGATGCGGATATCAGGTCGGCGCTCTTTACCGGAGAGTGGTGTTGATCCTGATAATCGGCAAGCGACAGATCAACGCCCCATGACTTACCAGCCACATTTAAAAGACGGTTGGTATCCATAACCGCCCGCTGGTAGCGGCTTGGACTTTGGTATGTGACGTTATCTTTCAGCGCGGCGAGATTTATTTCCATTTTTTTACAGGCGCGCGTCGTCCAGCGGTCTTCGGTTATATTTTTATTTGAAGCATGGTGTAATAAAAAATAGATGCCTTCCAGATTCGCGTCAATAACTTCATGGTGAATACCATTTTCATTCAAACAGGCAGATAACTTTCCGATGCCCGCGGGCGGTTCTGAGCATTTGGCTATCGGCGGATGGATTAGAATTATTTTTGGCATCACAGTTTATCAATTTAAATCAAAGCTAATTTTGTTGGCATCGTTGTCGGCCTCCCAGAACGTATGTAAATACGGGAGTGCCTTCCCGAAGGGGGCACAATAAAAAAGATCATTCCCTTGCCGTTGAGCCACGCCATTATGGCGTGACTCACATACGCCTCGTTGCCTGGAGCCCAGCCGCCTCAATATCATCTTTGATTTAAAAATGGTATTGCTTAAAAAAGATGTTAATTTATTCTTAGTACGTAATTTTTGTGCAGGCACGATTGATTATACGGCCTTCCTTTAAGCTTGACAGCGGGGAAACTTTAAGCAATAGTCACTTCGCAGACTGACTGATGTTGTTATGTTTTAGCCGGAAGTATTTGATGTAATGCGTAAAGCCGAAATGATCGATATTTTTGTTATTCCGGCATATGCTGAGATGCTGGAGGAAGCGGCTAAGTTAGGCGGATGCCGGAAGAATCAAGAATTAATGATCGGTGGCTTGCTTTTTTTTAATAGATGGTTATGTTGGTGCCATGAGTCGTAAATTAAAAATTTACAATGATTATCAGGTAATTTGTGAAAAGAAAATTTTTTGACCATAAAATTAAAATCATATCGTTTCTGGCTGTAGCGCTATTTATGGCGCTCATCGCCGGTACAACATTTGCGGCGGATAAATATCCGGCGCCGCGGGGAGCCGTCAATGATTTTGCCAATATTATTGATCCGGAAAACGCGGCTAAAATGGAAGCTCTTGCGCGGGAAGTTTTACAGAAAACCGGTACGGCGGTTGTTGTTGTCACTGTGCCTTCGATTGGGGAGGAAGAAGAAACCAGCCTTTATGTCAATGGACTTTATAAAGCATGGGGCATCGGTAAAAAAGGAGAAGACAAAGGTGTCTTAATATTTTTAACCCTTAAGGAAAGAAAAATCCGTATCGAAACCGGTTACGGCGTGGAAGGTATTTTGCCGGACGGTTTGGTAGGCGAAATCAGAGACAAGTATTTTAAGCCTCAACTTCAGGCAGGCAATTATGGCAAGGCCTTTTACGATACAATGTATGTGCTTAGCTCTTACATTGCAAAAGATGCCAATGTTCAACTGAGTGATTCACCTCAGCCATTGCCATACCGGCAAGACGTTCGGCAAGTGAAAAAAGGCGTTAATATTTTTGGGCTCATTTTCTTCTTCATTGTAGCGGCTCTGCTTTTGGGCACCAGAACAGGCAGGTCAATGCTTCCCTGGATACTGCTGATGTTTTTAGGCGGCGGCGGACGCGGCGGGGGCGGTGATGGCGGTTTCAGCGGCGGATTTGGCGGTTTCGGCGGAGGCATGAGCGGCGGCGGCGGCGCCGGTGGAGATTTTTAATAAATTAAAAGGGTGTGTGCAATGGCAAAAATACCGGATAAACCACAAGACATTTTTGTTCCGTTAACGCAGGATTTTCTGAAAATATTTAACAAGGAACTGGTTTCCCTGATTTTGTATGGCAGCGCTGCCAGCGGTCATTATGTAAAGGGAAAGTCGGATATTAATTTGCTGGTTGTGCTTACGTCCACCGGCATGGACAAATTGGCTGATGTATTGGATACCGTACAGGTTTGGAAAAAAAGCCGCGTTGCTGTGCCGCTGGTTATGACAAAGGCGTTTATTGAAAAATCTCTGGATTGTTACCCAATAGAATTCCTGAATATGCGCAACCGTCACATTTTAATTTATGGCGAGAATGTTCTGGAACAATTAAAATTCAAGCCGGAAGATTTGCGTCTGCAAATTGAAAGGGAGTTGAAAGGGAAGTTAATCCTGCTGCGTAATGGTTATCTGGAATCCGGAGGAAACGCGCGGCAGTTGAAACAACTGATCAACAGGTCATTTACTGCGTTCACTTCAATATTCAACGCCCTGCTTTATTTAAAACAGGAATCAGCGCCGCATCATAGACGCGATACGATAAAAGAAATAGCGAAGTTGTTTACGGTTGATGCGGGAGTATTTTTAAGTTGCGCCGATATTAAGGAAGGTATTGATAAGCTTTCAGGAAAAGAAGTTGAGGCAGTCTTCAAAAAATATTTGCAGGAAGTAGAAAAAATTTGCGATATTGTTGATGCTTTATAATTCATAAATTAATAATATGCAGGAGGAAAGAAATGGATTCGAAGAAAAAAACTTTAATTATTGTGTTGGCCGTGATCGTTTTTCTGGCTATGGCCGCTTATTCTTTTTTTGCGGGCAATTACAATAAATTCGTTCAGTTGGATACGACAGTTAAAAGTTCATGGGCTCAGGTGGAAAATCAACTGCAGCGGCGTTATGATTTGATTCCCAATCTGGTGGAAACCGTAAAGGGTTACGCCAAACAGGAAAAAGATGTTATGGTGGAAGTAACCAATGCTCGCGCCAAAGTCGGCGGCGCCGGAACTGTCCCTGATAAAATTGCAGCTAATAACCAATTAAGCGGCGCATTGAGCAGATTAATGGTGGTTGTGGAAAGATATCCCGATTTGAAATCCAATCAAAATTTCATGGCACTACAGGATGAACTGGCGGGAACGGAAAACAGAATCGCCGTGGAAAGAATGAGATACAACGAGGCCGTACAAATTTATAATCAGACGATCAAATCATTCCCATCCAATTTGCTTGCCGGTATGTATGGTTTTAAAGATGCTGCATTCTTTGAAGCGCCAAAGGAAGCAAAGGGAGCACCCAAGGTTAAATTTTAGCCGCAAATTTGATTTACGTTTTTCAAACCAGCCCTGAACATTACTCGTAAAAATGTTCAGGGCTTTTTCTTTTTATTATTCCAAAACATCAGTCTGACTTCTTCGTTTTTAATAATAAAATTATCAGACCGGTTTCAGAATCGAACTGAACAGCAAACATTGCATTGTTTGCCCGACGGGTTTGAAGCCCGCGGCCGGCGCCAGCCGACTTAACCGGTCAAAAGAGGGGAAGATTTTTTATTTAAGAATTACCTTTAAACAAATTCCCTTTTTCTAACAATATTTAATTGGGAAAGCAAACTCATATACGGATGTAAAAGACAAAATTGCTGCTTCCCTTAAGGGTAAGGTCGATATGGAAAATATCAGAGAGCTTACCGGTTGAATAAGACAGTGATGCCTGATTTTTTAATTTTCTTGACACATAAGCGGCTTCTTCCCTATAATCAATACAAACCATTTCATTTGTCATTGCCACTTGCAAGTGGCAATGACAGGTAAGATAAGGCTGCTTATTCATTATGCGCATCCCTGCGGGATGCGCTTCCGGTCTTTTGCTAATTTTGTTGGCAGCCGTGCTATCCTTTGGAAGCAAAACGGTATAACATTCTTATATAAAAAATTTTCCCGCAGGAAACTGCTTTAATAGACCTGCATAAATTTTCATAAAATTGTCAAAGTACGGCTATATTTGATTCTCCGGGTGATAGAAGATGAAAAGTAAGTGTCGTCAACAAAAAGACAGGAAGAATCCAAAATACAGCGAAAATATATGGGCGCGGGAAGTTTTTAGCAATGGTTGGCAATCCCTGCAAAGTATTATTGGAAGTTCTCCTATTCCCGCGTTTATCATCGGCAAGGACCATCTGATTATCTACTGGAATAAGGCTTTGGAAGAACTTAGCGGAATCAAGGCCGAAGAGGTAATAGGCACCGGACAGCAATGGCGGGCATTTTATAAAACGGCAAGGCCCTGCATGGCTGACTTGCTTGTCGATAAATTTCAGAAAAAGATTCCTCAATGGTATCCCAATAAATTCATCAAATCGAAATTGATTGACGGCGCTTATGAGGCTACTGATTTTTTTCCGGAACTTGGGAAAAAGGGACGATGGCTGCGATTTACCGCCGCCGTTATTCGAAATTCCAAAAACGCCGTTATAGGGGTTGTGGAAACTCTTGAAGATATAACCCTGGCGAAAAGAGCGGAAGAAGCCTTATTGAAGGCTCATGAAGAGTTGGAAATCAAAGTAAAGGAACGCACGCGTAAACTGACGAAAACGAATAAGGCTTTAAAAGAAACAACAGATCATTTATCTCTTATTCTGGAGTTCCTTCCTATCGTTTCTTATACATGTAATGCCGATGAGAATCTAACAATTACTTTTGTCAGCAAACGTGTTAAGGAAATTACCGGATACACACCTGCTCAATTTACAGGCAATCCTTCTTTCTGGCAGGATCATATCCATCCTGAAGACCAGCAGGATATTCTCAAAAAGTTGAAATCGGCGAAGAACACAGGAACTCACCAGTTTGAGTATCGTTTTCAAACGGCAGACGGTTCTTATCGTTGGTTTTCCGATCATCGCCGTCTGATAAAATTGAGCAATCGCTCACGAAGTTACATGGTAGGAGCATGGCAGGATATAACTGAGGATAAAAAAATCCGCCAGGAGGGAGAACTCCGTCTGCAGCAGATGATTCAATCCCATAAATTAAAAGCCCTCGGTGAAGTTGTAACGGGAGTCGCTCACGAAATAAACAATCCGGTTAGTTTTATTGCCAACAATATTCCACTTTTGGAAGAAATGTGGACTGCCATCGAACCGATTCTCGCCAGTGATGGAGCGTCCAATCCGGATTGGGGTGATAAAGGTATAGGTTATGTGGAAGTTTGTACAAATATGAAAGAAATTATTGAGGAGTTCAAAATAGCTTCTCAGCGAATCAAGCGTGTCATCTCTGGCCTCAAAGAATTCGCCCGTACGGATGAAACAGAGCAAAAAAAACCGGTTAAAATTGAGGAAGTTATTCACGGAGTATTAATTATTGTCGGCGCTCAGGTCCGCAAGACCGTCTCCCGCATGGACCTATACATTGACAGCAATCTGCCGACTATTCAGGGACATTTTCAAAAGATAGAACAGGTCATTGCCAATTTGTTAATTAACGCGCATCAATCCATTCCGCCGGATAGAAAAGGAAGAATAATTATCACCGCCAGAAGTATTGAAAGATTGAACGCGATTCTGATTGAAATTGAAGATAACGGAATCGGTATGGAAAAAGAAGTGCTGGATCATGTCTTTGAACCTTTCTTTACGACTCGCCGTGATTTGGAAGGGACTGGTTTGGGACTCTCCATATCTTATGGACTCATTAAAGAGCATCGGGGAATAATAGGAGCTCTTTCCCGCCCCGATATAGGAAGCCGGTTTTCTATCTACCTTCCTCTTGATGGCAAAACACAAATAAATATTCGTCCGGCCATACTTTGCTGTGACAGTGACATTTTTTATCTTGATGAAATAAAAATGAGCTTTGCCGATATTATTGATTGGCGCGTCGGCCTCGAAGATACTTGCGACGATATCATCGCTTATCTTGAAGCTCATCCTGAGGTGGATATTTTCATTTCGGAAATAAATCTGCCGGCAATAAACGGTTGGGAATTGTTAAAAAAAATCAAGGAACGTTTTCCGCTTTTGTCCGTAATTCTTTACTCTGGTGATCCATATGCCGGTAAACCGGAAGGAATAATGGCCGGCAAATATGATTATATCCTTAAAAAACCTTTTAGCATGTTACAACTAAGAAATATAATTCGTGAAATAGGAAGGCAGAGATTATGAGAATCCTGATTGTCGATGATGAAGACGTCGCTCTAAATTCAGTGAAACGTTTGCTAAAATGGCGGGGCATACGGAACGTGGATATATGTAATAATGGCAAGGATGCCATTAACAAAATTAAAGAAACCGAGTTTGATATTGTGCTTCTGGATCTGCTCATGCCGGAAATTGACGGATTGCAGGTTCTGGAATCAACAAAACCTTTTCGTCCCCATACGGAATTTATCATTCTCACGGCTATTGATGATATTCCCTCTACTGTTAAGGCAATACGTCTTGGCGCTTATGATTATCTGGTTAAACCGGTAGATAACGATCTTCTCTTCCTGGCTATTAAACGAGCCTATGAACATAGAGGATTGCTCATAGGTTTATCGGCATCAGCAGGTTATAGCAAAAGTAAGGTTCCGAATGCTTTTGCTGAGATTATCACTCAATGTCCACAGATGTGTTCCCTTTTATCCTATGCCCAGGTTATGGCCGGAGGCGGCAATCCAATCATGGTTACCGGAGAATCGGGAACCGGCAAGGAACTTGTTGCCAAAGGTATTCATCAGGCTGGGCCCATGCCCCAAGGCCCTTTCATTGCTGTTAATGTCAGCGCGATTCCTGCCAGTATGTTTGAAAGCCAGTTTTTTGGTCACGCCAAAGGAGCATTTACCGGCGCGGAGATGCCGTATCGAGGCTATTTCGAACAGGCGGATGGCGGAACTCTTTTTCTGGACGAAATCGGAGAATTGCCGGTTGGCCTGCAAACAAAACTGCTCCGTGTGCTGGAAGAAAAATCTTTCTATCCTCTGGGTTCATCAAAACCGATTTGGGTGGATGTAAGAGTTGTATCCGCTTCCAACAGAAACATTGAACAGGCATGCAAGGAGGGCAATTTCAGACTGGATCTGCTCTACCGGCTGAAATCGGTCCATATCCACCTGCCTCCCTTGCAGGAGAGATCAGGTGATATTCCTTTGCTTTCGTCTCATTTCCTTAGCAAATCATGCCATAATTATAAAAAAGAAATTCTCGGCTTCAGCCCTGAAGCCATGGATTTATTAAACAGCAGGCATTATCCGGGAAATATCCGTGAATTGGCTCAAATTATTGAGAATGCCGTTCTTCTTGCCGATTCCAATCTTATTTTTCCTCGTCATTTGGGTATGGTGTCAACGAATCCATCTCCTTTCGCGCGCCAATTAAACACGTTGAAGGAAAACGATGAAGCGCATTTGATTTATGTTTTAACCAATGCTCATGGTGATCGCGGCAAATCTGCACAAATTCTTGGAATAACCGTTAGACAACTTCAACGCAAAATTGCCGCCATGAAAAAAAATCCTCAGTGGGAATTAATTCTGCGCGACATTTAAGTCACAAGAGGTGACATAAATGTCTCCATTGATAATCTCTTGTAATTAAAGCAATTTTTCATCTTCAAATATACATGAACATTCTCTGAGCTGTTTTTCCGGTGACTTTTATTTCTTTTTCTTAACAATTCTCTTTTCTGATAATTCGTGAATATCAGATGGACGATTGTGGAATATTTTATTGGTCAGAGTGTCTTTCCCCGGGAGCTGCATTTCATAATCACTTAACAACACTGCATTTCCGCCTATACAGAAATGACAGATAAAAACTAATTCAGGTTTTAGTTACAGGCAGTCCCGTAAATAAAATACAAAATAATAATTCATGGCATGGCTGTTGCTCTTATGATTATTGAAAGGAAAGGTGACAATGAAAGCTTTTACCGCAAAGCTCGTAGATTTAACCCAAAATAATGCGGAAACAATTGCCCGGCAATGGGCAAAGGATGTAAAAACTAACGAGAAGACCTATACCTATCATGAAGAAACTGAGGCAAAGATTCTTCTCCAGGCTAAATATTTTTACAATAACTTTCAATTAATGTTTTTCAATGAGTCGCCATATGAACAGGCAAAAGAAATTTTCGATAAATATGCGGAGGAAAGATATAAAGAAGGAATCCCTCTTCACGAAGCATTGTATGCTTTGATTCTTATGAGACGGCATATGTGGTTATACGCGGAATTTCAGTCGCTGTTTAATATCGAGATAGATCACCGCCAGGCAGTGGAAAGTCTCAGCCGGACAATTCTTATGTTCGATTATATTATGTATGTTGTTGCCAGGAAATTCTGGAAGTTGATGAAGCTGGAGTGGCAGGCAAAAGAAAATACGGAGTGATTGAGCATCGTAAGTTCAAATTAGCAAAATATTTATTTCATAACAGTTCTGTAAAAAAAGGGACGGGAAATGCAAGCTTACGCCGCAAAACTTATTGATCTTATAGAGCTCAAAGCTGAGAATATTGCCAAACAATGGGCTGATGACGTGATGAAGCATAACAGAACGCCCTCCTATCACTCTCTGCCGAAAGACATGGTAATCGCGCAGGGAATAAATTTTTACAGACTGTTTCGCCGGATGTCTCTGGCCGAAAACCCTTATGAAGAGGCTAAAACATTTTCCTGGATATATGCCGAGAATTTATACCGTAAAAAGATACCCCTTCAGGAGGCTATTTACGCGCTGATGCTGATGAGAAGAAATCTCTGGCTTTACGCTGAATTTCAGGGGACATTTGTTACCGCTCTGGAGAAACAGCAGGCGGTAGAAAGTCTGAATCGAACAATTCTTATGTTCGATTATGTGTCCTATCAGGTTACAGAGAAGTATCAGGAATTGACCAGTGGTGAAGTGGAAAAAATACTTCACGCCGTAAAAACACTGATGGTGAAGGGCTGTGTAGGTGGTGAGAAGAGCATATATAAATTAGGACTGGTGACTATCTTTTTGATTGCCGCTGTTATTTTAACGTACTATTACCAGTCAGTTCTCGGAACAGAAGTGGTTTTTACTCATCTGTTTTACCTTCCGATTGTTTGGGCCTCGGTTTGCTGTGGCAGAAAGGGCATCTATGTGGCCATTTTTCTTGCCGTTTTGATTTTGACCAGCCACGCGATTTTCTTGAAAGGAATACCATTTTCAGAAGACATTATTCGCGCTTTAATGTTTGTCGTGGTCGGTGGCGTAATAGGTTGGCTTATGGAAGACATTAGAAAATTGAAAGAGTTGTTTAGATAACTTTTTAGTAAAAATTTTATAATAAGAGGAGATGAACGTGGAAAGCGAGCAAGTCAATCAAGGAAAAGTTTTATCCGTTCGCAGCAGCGTCGTTGATGTCCACTTTCCAAAGGCGCCTTCGATTCGTAATGTCCTTAAAGCTGGTGATAATGAACAGGTTATAATAGAAGTTTTTACCCAGCTTGACAACAATACTGTCAGAGGCGTTGCCCTGACGCCGACTCAAGGTCTGGCCAGAGGCTCAACGGTCATTGATACCGGCAAACCGCTTGAGGTTCCCGTGGGCAAAGAACTTATGGGAAGGGTTTTTAATGTTTTCGGACAGACAATCGATAAGAAAGGGAATGTTGAAGACGTAGAAATACGTTCCATTCACAGGGAACCGATTCCTCTGCGCGATCAATCTACAGTATCAGAGATTTTTGAAACGGGAATCAAGGCCATTGATGTTCTGGCGCCGCTGGAGAGGGGCGGGAAAGCAGGCCTGTTCGGCGGAGCGGGTGTCGGCAAGACAGTGCTCATTACGGAAATGATTCATAATACTGTCAGCCATCATGAAGGGATGAGCATCTTCTGCGGCATCGGTGAACGCTGCCGCGAAGGCGAGGAGCTTTACCGTGAAATGGAAGAAAGCGGCGTTCTGGGGAACACGGTCATGGTTTTCGGTCAGATGAACGAGCCGCCGGGAGCGCGTTTCCGGGTTGGACATGCGGCGCTGACGATGGCGGAATATTTTCGCGATGACGCCAAGCAGGATGTGCTCCTGATGATCGACAACATTTTCCGTTTCATTCAGGCCGGCATGGAAGTATCCGGTCTATTAGGACAACTCCCTTCGCGCTTGGGTTACCAGCCGACACTGGCCACGGAACTGGCCGAGCTCGAAGAGCGAATATGCAACACCAAAACCGGCGCGATCACATCGATCCAGGCGGTTTATGTTCCGGCGGATGATTTTACAGATCCTTCAGCCGTGCATACGTTCGGCCATCTTTCCGCTACTATCGCTCTGTCGCGCAAGCGGGCGAGTGAAGGTCTGTATCCGGCCATTGATCTGCTCCAGTCTGGCTCCAAAATGTTGATGCCGAACATCGCCGGTGAACGTCATTATAAAATCGCCCAGGAGATACGCAAGACGCTGGCGGTTTATGAAGACCTCAAGGATATTATCGCTATGCTGGGCATTTCCGAACTATCCCGCGAGGATCAGCGCACGGTGTTTCGCGCCCGGCGTCTGGAGAGATTTTTTACTCAACCATTCTTTGTGACAGAACAGTTTACAGGAACGGCGGGAAAGATGGTGTCGCGTGAAGAAACTCTTGCTGGTTGTGAACGCATACTTAATGATGAATTTGCCGAGTACCCGGAACGAGCGCTTTATATGATTGGCTCAATTGATGAGGCGAAAATTTCTCATGATGCTTAAAATTTTATTGCCTGCGGAAGTATTGATGACGCAGGAAGTAAAAAAGATAGTTGCCGAGGCGGAAAACGGGTCCTTCTGCCTGATGCCGAACCACATTGATTTTGTCGCCACGCTTGCGCCGGGCATATTCGCGTATGTTCCTGCAGAGGGGGGTCAGGAAATACTGGCGATGGATGTTGGCACGCTGGTGAAAAAAGGATCGGATGTGCTGGTTTCAACACGTAACGCCGTGCGTGCGTCCGATCTGGGAAAACTAAAACAAGTGGTTGTTGAACAATATGATGTTTTGGATGAACGTGAAAAACTGGTTCGGTCTGCTTCGGCCAGATTGGAGGCTTCACTAATCAGACGTTTTGTGGAATTG
>JBEKUA010000004.1:0-11930 GCA_049515495.1 Smithella sp.
TCATGTTGTATGGAATACATGGCGAGTCTATCTCCTATGCAGCTAAAAGAGTTGGGAACAAATGCCCGCATGAAGATAGAACGATCTTATAATGTTAAACAACATTATGAGGCATTGATGACATTATATCATGAGGTTCTTCATTAAAAATTGTTATGCCGGAATCAATGAATGATCATGACATCATAAATATAAGATCTTATGAGGATGGAGATGAAGACGGCATTGCACGTCTCATGCAGCAGAATTTTCCGAACACGCCTGATGCGTCTTGCATTCGTCAAACGTGGCGCTGGCAGTTTAAAAATGATTTTTCAAAAGATGGCAGCATTGCTGTTGCGGAGGTTAATTCCAGTATTGTTGCTCATTATGCTGTCATGTGTTTTGAAATGAATTATCAAGATCAAACAATAATAGGCGGCGTATCCACCGCCACCGTAACGGAAAAAAGCTTCAGAGGAAAAGGCCTCTTTACTAAACTAGCCAGGAATGTGTACAATGATTTGTCAAGCAGCGGATGTAAAATCGTTTTCGGTTTCCCCAATTCACAATCAATAAGAGGTTTTATTACGCGGCTCGACTGGTTTAATATATGCCCATTTCCTCTGCACATCAAGTTTATCAAAATGAAACCTATGCTGAGTAAGATACTTGGCGATCATGTTTTTACAAAAGTGTTAGCCTGGTGCGGAGATAATGCTCTAAAACTCATATTCAATATTATCAGCCGCAAAAAAAACAATCATGACATTATAATCCGCCGTGTCGAAGAGATTCCGGAAGATATGAAGTCCATCTGGTCCAGCAGTTTCGCATCTCATAAACTCGCTATTATCAGAAACAGGAGATATTTGGAATGGCGCTATCTGGAGAAACCGTTTGTAAAATATAAAATCTATTGTGCCATGATGAATGACAATCCCGCAGGCTATTTTGTAACCTATACCGGCCGCAAATATAACTCTAATATCCTTTTCGTAATGGAGATTGTTGCCAAAGATGACAAAAAGATGATCTACAAAAAAATGCTGGACCATCTGGATGTTATAGCCAGAGAAGAATGTGCGGATGCTGTTTCCATTATTATCATGTCTAACAATCCCCGGTATTGGCTTTTTGTAAAAAAAGGATATCTGCCGGTGCCTCGGATTTTATTTCCTCAGGATATAAATTTTAGTGCGAGGGTTAATTCGCATTTCATTGACAAGTCCTATGTTAAAAACAGTGATCATTGGTATATAAGCTGGGGTGATCTTGATGTTGTCTGACAATAATCACATCATTTTAACCATAGACGTTGAAGATAATTTTACTCCTGAAGAACTGGCCAATCCCGGTGATTGGGAAATCTACGAAGGGCAAGTTGTTCAGAATACTGATCATGTGATTAAAACATTGAATGATCTGAATGCAGATGCAACTTTTTTTGTTCTTGGAAAGGTTGCACAGAGGCATCCGGAAATTGTTTCTCATATCGAGAAGGCAGGATATGAAGTAGCCAGCCATGGGTTCGCACATGAACTGGTTGATCGTATGACCGAGCAGGCCTTTGAGGATGATCTGAGAAAGTCACTCGATGTTCTGCAGTCTATTACCGGTAACAAGGTAAAGGGTTTCAGAGCAAGATCATTTTCCATTTCCATGCAAACCTTGTGGGCGCTGGACATTCTGGCAAAGTATCATCTGAATTATGACTCAAGTATGATGGATACTGAAGCGGAAAGAATTATGGAAGGGGAAATAAGTGGACCGAAAAAAATATTACACGACTCTTTTGTTGAGCTTCCCATAAGTACGACCCGTATTTTAGGCTTTCAACAATCGATCTCTGGAGGCATGGCATTGAGGCTTATGCCGTTTGCTATATATCTCAAGATGCTTAAGTGCTCATCCTCTTTCATGAATAACCGGGTACTCTACTGTCACGTCTGGGAGTTCAACAAAGATCAGCCCAAACGGAAGATCAGCCTTCTTCAGTCGATTGCTCAAGCTCCCTGGACATATACGACAGAGTCTAAAATAAGAAATTTGGCTCTCCATTACAAATTCATTTCCATACGCAACTATCTTAAGTAATTGCATGCTTAATTCATAACAAAACAGGACTGACGTTAAATAATGTGTATAGCCTGTTTCAGTGAAGGGCATAACCTTCGGGAGTGGAATCGAGGAAATAAAGGAGAAAATCTGCTCACGTTGTTTTTATAAACTGTTGAAAAATAATCAATTCTCACTACTGACATCTTCATAAAAACATGACGGACCTGTCATATGAATGCAATAAATATTTTATAATCTACATAAGATATACATGTCAAAGATGGTTTTGATCAGTCGCTAAATTATAGGAAAATAAAATTACTCATGAAAATCGCTTATGTGGCAGTAAAAGGAATTCCTAAAGGAGGCGGAATAGAAACGGTTACCGAGGAAATTGGATCACGCTTGGTGCGAAAGGGCCATGAGATACTCGTATACTCAAGTCGGGATTACGGGACGACCGATGGCAATTACAAGGGAATGCAAATAATAACGATACCTTCGATTAATACCAAAGCGCTACACAAGTTGTCCATTTGTTATCATGCCACATGCGATATAATCAGGAAAAAGCATGTGGATCTGGTTCATGTCCATGCTGTCGGACCTTCAGTGTTTTCCATCTTCCCCCGCATCAAGGGAATTCCTACAGTAGTTCAAACTCATGGTCTCGAATGGAAACGGGATAAATGGGGTTTTATCGGCAAAACATTTCTCCGGCTTTCGGACTACAGTGTTGTTTATTTTCCCAATAAAACCACTTCTGTTTCTAAAGTGCAGAAGCAATACTACAAAGAGAAATTTGGCAAAGATGTCGTTTATATTCCTAATGGTGTGAGTCCCGTAGATTGCAGGCCACCAAAATGGATTATCGAAAAGGGAATCCAACCGAATAGCTATATACTTTTTGCCGCACGTCTTGTTGAAGAAAAGGGAGTCCATTTTCTGATTCAGGCCTTCAGGAATCTTAATACTGATATGAAGCTTGTCATTGCCGGAGATGCTGCTTATTCTGAAAAATACAAGGCTGACCTGAAAGAACTGGCGAGTGGCGATTCACGGATTATCTTTCTCGGATTTGTTACAGGGCAACCCCTGGAAGAACTCTTCAGTAATGCTTATCTGTTTTGTCTGCCTTCAACTATAGAAGGTCTGCCTGTCGCGCTTCTGGAAGCGATGAATTACGGCAATTGTTGTGTGTGTAGTGATATTCCGGAGAATTTGGAGGCTATGGAAAGTTACGGATACACTTTTCGCAGCCGGGATTTTCGGGATCTGCAGAGAGTGTTGGAGTACCTGCTAATGCATCCGGAAAATGTAAACGCGATGAAAACAGAGGCATTGAGTCATGTGCGGAAAAATTATTCATGGGACAGCGTTACAGATCAGATGGAGGAGCTTTATTGCTCTGTTATAAAGAAATGAAGGATATTTCCTTTATAAATGGAAAAATTCAATTAAGGTTTTAAAATGGACGGGATTCTTGCGGTAACCTATAGATGCAACAGTCGTTGCAGTATGTGCCATACGTGGCAACATCCGAGTAATGAATCCAAAGAAGTGAGGCCGGTTGATCTGGAAAGCCTCCCTCAGATGATCAGGCTCAATATAACTGGTGGAGATCCTTTTCTGAAGAATGATCTGAACGATATTCTTGACGTTGTCAAGAAGAAAGCCAAGCGCGTTGTCATCAGCACTAACGGATTTTCGACAAAGAGGATTCTGGAAGTTATGAAAAATCATCCTGACGTGGGTGTCAGGATCAGTTTTGATGGTATCGGGGACACCCATGACCAGATTCGAGGAGTAAAACTTGCCCATCGACGAGCATTGAATACCCTGAAAGGATTGAAGGAGCTTGAAATCAGGGATCTTGGCATTGCTGTTACCATTTCCGATCAAAACGCTAAAGAGCTTGTCCCGCTTTTCGATCTTGCCTGTGAGCATGACGTGGAAATGGCAACGGCAATTCTTCATAATGCCTATTATTTTCACAAAGAAGATAATGTGATTAACGATAAACGGCTTGTGGAGAAGGAGGTCATGAATCTCATAAGGGCATACTTGCGATCCCCGCATCCTAAAAACTGGTTTCGTGCTTACTTCACAAGGGGAATCATAGATCATATGAATGAGATACCCCGTGAATTAAAATGTACTATGGCGAAGGATTCTTTCTATATTGATCCCTATGGCTATGTGCGGCCATGCAATGTAATGGATATGCCTTTTGGAAACATTAAAGTAAAGCCTTTCCCTGAAATTTGGACCAGTCCGGAAGCAGATCAGGCGCGTCGATGCGTTGAATCATGCACAAGAAACTGCTGGATGATTGGAAGCGTTGGTCATTTAATCAGGCAGAAGATATGGGTACCTTTTCTCTGGATCGCCAAAAATAAATTGGGCAGCCTGAAAGTGGTTAATTCATGATTAAATTGAGATATCTCGGAGAAGACCTTCGGGTACAGATTTTTACCCTTAGTGTTTTTTTCGTCACAGCCTACTGGGTTCCGCTAAAGGTCATGGTGAATACCTGGCGGAATAATGAAGATTATTCCTACGGATTTCTGATTCCTTTTATTTCCGCCTATCTGTTTTGGGAGAAACGAAAAGTATTGAGGGAAATCTCTTTACAGAGCTTCTGGGGCATATTGCCCATATTGGTTCTTTTCGTTTTGTTTTCTCTGTATGGAATTCTTGGATCAAGCGGTAATATTTCCATGCCTTCCATTCCCATTTTGATTATTTTATTTACCGGTTTTTGTTTCGGTATGGAGTCTGTAAGAAAACTGATACTGCCCCTGGGTTTTCTTTTTTTCATGATTCCTTTGCCGCCAATTATTGACCGATATATCGGGCTGTATTTGAAAACCATATCATCGAAGTTGGGCGGCGCTTTAATAGGTCTTTTCGATATACCAGTTCATGTAAGCGGTAATGTGATTGATCTTGGGGTTATTCAACTTCAGGTTGTCGATGCCTGTAACGGATTAAGATATATTTTCCCGTTACTCGCCTTGGGAATTCTATACGCATATTTCTTTGAGCGGGTTGCCTGGAAACGAATATTCTGTGTTTTAGTGACCGTTCCTTTAGGGGTCTTAATCAATGCTTTAAGAATTGGCGTCACCGGAATTTTAGCAAACTCATTTGGACGTCAGTTCTCTGAAGGATTTTTTCATGCATTTTCAGGATGGATTTTGTTTATAACCGCTTTTATAATACTTTTCCTAATTGGTCGTCTTTTGGCATTCTTTCCACCAAATGTAAAAGTGAACAAAGAATCATTTGCGTCAATGCCCGTCTCTGCCGTAACTTTGTATACAGATGGCAAGAAAACAAAAAAAGCTTTTTTACTATCCATCGTTATTCTCTCCTGTGTAGCCGTTCTGAGTCTGAGCACCGGAACCCTTCCAGCCATAAAGATCAAAGGTGGCATGCAGAATTTTCCGCTTCAGTTCGGTAACTGGCAAGGGAAATATGAACTCGTTGATCCGGTTATTATAAAAGAGTCCGGTGCGGAGGATGCATTCAGCGGTTATTACAGTAACTTGTCCGGGGATGCAGTATCTCTTTATATGGGTTACAGAAGCTCTGCCTTCCTTTCCAACGAGAATTTTTTCCATAGTCCCACTGTTTGTATACCCTCGGCAGGATGGGTGGAACAGGAGGTGAAAAGAAAAACAATCGCGAATGTGCCGTATTTCGATAATTTGGATGTAACCATGATGGTTATTGAAAAGGGAGGAGTAAGACAACTGCTGTATTTCTGGTTTCAGACCAAGGATGAAGCGACTTATGATAAGAACATCAACCGATTCCATCTATCCATTCATGCTCTAAGAAGGAACAACACTCACGACCTGTTTATCCGGCCTGTTACAACACTTTCAGAAACAGAAAGCATAGAAAATGCTCAGAAGCGTCTCGATGGTTTTACCAGAGAGATGATGACGGCACTTCTTCAGTACCTGAAAGAGAGACAGTTTGAAGAATGAGGATTAAACAATAAAATTATGCTTTATCTATCAACACTTCTTCTTTCTGTATTTATCACAGTCAGCCTGATTCCATTTATGACAAAACTTGCCACACGTCTGCAATTTGTTGATTTTCCTAACCCGCGCAAGGTCCACACGATGCCTATACCAAGAATCGGTGGGCTGGCAATAGCTATTGGCGCTTTTATTCCGGTAATCTTCTGGGTGGGAATGGACGATTTTGTCAGGGCTTTTCTTCTGGGAGGAGGGGTATTGGTGATATTCGGTTTGGTAGACGACATGAAAGGTCTCGGGTACAAGATAAAATTCACTGGGCAATTTTTCGCGGCTCTGATTGCTGTTTTTTACGGCGGCATCAGGATCAATTCTCTGGGTGCATTGTTGCCCGGAGCGACACTTTTGCCTGAATGGTTCGCCATATTTCTTACAATTTTAGCAATTATAGGCGTTACGAATGCAATAAATCTCTCTGACGGTCTTGATGGCCTTGCGGGAGGTATTTCTCTTTTAGGCTTCTGCTGTATAGGTTATCTAGCGTACACAGACGGGAGCAATATCATACTCCTGCTGTGCTTATCGCTTGCCGGAGCTATATTTGGATTTCTCCGGTTTAATACTCACCCGGCAAGTGTCTTTATGGGAGATACGGGAAGTCAACTTTTGGGGTTTTCGGCCATTGTGCTTGCTATCAAAATCACGCAGAGTAACACTGCGTTAAGTCCCGTTCTCCCGCTGATCATTCTCGGATTTCCAATTCTCGATACTCTGACTGTCATGATGGAGCGGATAAGAGAAGGAAGGTCTCCCTTCTCACCCGATAAGAAACATTTTCATCATCGCCTCATAAGACTGGGATTTTATCATGACGAAGCAGTCTTCATAATATATTTAATCCAAGCGCTGATGATCGTCACGGTTATTTTATTCAAGTATTACAACGATTGGATGCTTATGGCTTCTTATGTGGCTTTTTCCGTCTTTATCCTTTGGGGTTTTATCATTGCGGACAAAACAGGTTTCCAATTCAAGCGTTATTCATTGATTGATCATGTCATCAAGGGGAGGCTGAGAAAAATAAAGGATGATAATTGGATATACAAAATATCTTTCGGAATATCGATGATAATAGTTCCATTATTTGTCTTGTTTTCCTGTTTTCTTCCCGCAAGCATACCCGAATATGTTTGCATCATTGCCGTCTGTTTCAGCTTGCTCATAGTGATAGTCCGCATCCTGTTTAAAAAGTATATGAGTGTTTGCTTAAGATTTGTCATATATCTGATGATTCCTCTTTCTCTATACCTTGTGGAGGAGGGAAGAGCAGCCTGGGTCGGTACGCAAATGTTATTCCTGTATCACTTCATGTTTGGTGTGATCGCTTTTTTTATTATTCTCACAGTAATGTTTTCCAGGAAAGATGAAGGATTCCGGGTAACGACCATGGACTTTCTGGTTATTTTTATCGCTATGACAATTCCTAATATTCCGAATCAGTTTATCCAGGGTCATCGCCTGGGATTTCTAGCGGTGGAAATTATCGTTCTGTTATTCAGTTATGAGGTCATGATTACAGAACTTCAGAAAAGAATTAATAACCTGGCAATAACTACTGCAGCGATCACGTCATTGATAGCTGTTCGAGGCTGGACAGGATTTTGACTGAACTATCAATATAAATGATGGTTGCCAGTCAGGTTGCAACCAGAAGAAATGAAGAAGAAATGGAGGATGTATGATGCTCATTAAAAATAGAATTTTTAAAAAATGCGTAGTTATTTTGCTCTTGGTATTTATCGTATCCTGCGGTGGGCCGGAAGAAAAAAAGGTTAAGTTTTATAATAAAGGTAAAACATTTTATGACAAGGGTGACTATATCAAGGCTAATCTTGAGTTGAAAAATGCTGTCCAGATTGATCCTAAATATGCCGATGCCTACTACATGCTGGGCATGGTTGCGTTAAAATCAGGGGATTACAGAGGAGCCTACGGGTGTTTTTCTAAAGCTATTGAACTTTCACCCCAAAATTGGGATGCGCAGATCCAGTTAGGCAGGTTTCTTCTGGGCATGGGTAAAACGGATGAAGCAATGGATAAAGTTGAACTGGTTTTGAAAAATGATGCAAAAAATGAAAACGCTCTCATTCTGAAAGGGGCTATTCTGATAAAGAAAAAAGACAGCGATGGCGCGCAAAAATTTTTAGAATCAGTTGTAGGTGGAGATGTCCGCAAACCAGAAGGTTACTTTTTCTTAACTGATATTTACATGCAAAAGGGAGATACCCCCAGAGCGGAGAAAACTTTGCGCGAAGGAATCAAAGTCAATGATAAAGCTGTTCCCCTCTATCTTGCCCTTGCCGATCTTTATCTGAAGAATAAAAAAATAGATGAAGCGGTAAACCTTATACAAAAAGTTATTGAGATCGAACCTGATGTAATTCAGCATCGCCTATCTCTTGCCGGGATTTACTGGGCTTCGGGCAAAGAGCAGCAAGCCATGAGGGGTCTTGAATCTTTTATATCAGAAGCGCCGAAAAAGGAGGAACGATGGATAGATGCGGCGTTATTTTATGTGGCAAGAAACAAAGAAGCCGATGCCGAAAAGCTACTGAAAGATGGCATCAGTCAGAACCCCAAGAGCTTCCAAATCCGTTTTGCTTTAAGTAGTCTCTATTTAAGTACAAACCATACAGATGAGGCGGTTTCCATTCTTAATGAATGTCTTGGATTGAAGAAAGATCCTGCTGATCAGAATATCATCAATACGAAGAATGCTTTAGCTAAAATCTATTTTGCGCGGCAGGAAATAGATAAAGCAAAACAGTATGTGGATGAAGTACTCAAAGAAAGCCCGAAAAACGTTGATGCCAATTATATCGGAGGGAGCATAAATCTTATGAAGCGGGAAGGCGTCAATGCGGTTTCCGCTTTTCGCACGGTTACAGACGAAAGTCCACAATTCATCCGCGGTTATATAGGACTGGCATATGCACACGCACTAAATAAAGAGCCGAACCTTGCCTTTGATACACTCCTGAAGGCGTTGAAGATTGCGCCCGGTTCGCGGGATGTTATGCAGGCCACTGCCCGTCTCTACATGGAACAGAGAGATTTCAAGAATGCTGAAAATCAGTATCTTAAAATTCTTGATGCCAATCCGAAAGATCTGGAAATACGGGCCGAACTGGGTGATCTTAAAATGAAAGCAGGCGATTTTAAAAGTGCTGAAAAGGAATATACGGAGATAAAGAAGCAGGCTCCCAAGAATCCATTAGGTTATGTAAAGCTGAGTTCTTTTTATATCGCTCAACAAAAAACGGATAGAGCCATTGCTGAAATGGACCAGCTTGTGAAGATTAATCCTTCTCTTTGGCCTTCAACCAACGACCTCGCGTATTTGCTGGAAGAGTATGGACATGGAGGGAAAGACCTTGACAGGGCTTATGTCCTTGCTCAAAAAGCAAATTCCATGAGTCCCGATAATCCGGCTATATTTGATACGTTGGGCTGGATTCTATATCGTAAGGGAGAGATGAATCAGGCCTTGGACTGGCTGATAAAGGCACAAACCAAGGTTCCGGGAAATCCTGTTTTCAACTACCATTTGGGAATGACCTATTACAAAACCGGCAATGCAGGAAAAGCGAAAAAATGTCTCCAGGTCGCCTTGGCGTCTAAAATTAAATTTCCGGGAAAAGAGGATGCGGAAAGGACCATGGCAGGGATTCATTAATTAGTAACATGCCTTTTCGGAGACAGGATGAAATTATTAACATTTTAAGTTGGGAGTGAAAGAAAAATGATTCAAAGAACATTGATTTTGTTTACAGTAGGATTGCTTGGCGTATTCTTGACGGTTCTGTCATGGGCCGGTAATAAAGACATTACACCTCTTGCAACTACTCCGCCTGCGTCGGAAATGAAAGCGCCTGTTGAGACTTCAACTTTTGTGACGGCGCAGAAAGAAGGTGATTATATTATCGGTCCAGGCGATGTGCTGGATATAACCGTATGGAAGGATGAGGCGCTGACCCGCTCTTGTGTCGTCCGTCCGGACGGATTTATCTCATTTCCTCTGATCGGAGATGTCCGGGCATCCGGAAAAACATCCCAGCAGCTTAAATTGGAAATCGAAAGCAGGCTCATACGCTACGTTCCTGGACTTACCCTTTCTTTGGAAATCAAACAAATCAACAGTATGATCGTTTACGTTATCGGTAAAGTTAACATTCCCGGACGATTCGTTGTGAATGCCAATATTGATGTGCTGCAGGCTCTTTCCACCGCCGGCGGACTTAATCCCTTCGCGAAACAAAATGATATCAAAATATTTCGTAAAGGTAAAGACGAAACCATTATATTCCCGTTTCAATATGACAAGGTCGTTGACGGGAAACGTCTGGAGCAGAACATCCAACTCAATAGAGGGGATATTGTCGTCGTTCCATGAGGTCTGATATGCGCTTATTCATAGGAATTATCCTTTTAATATTTTACCCATCGCTCGTGTTGGCAAGCGATTTCAGTCTTGTTCCGTCCATCTCCTTCAAAGAGGACTACAATAGTAACATTTTACTTTCGGCTGATAGTGTCGCTAAAAGTGATTTTCTTACCACCATTTCTCCCGGTGTTGAAATGGTTAACCGTACTGAACGATTTGATATAGACATGTTGGCTCGATGGGATCAGCTTGAATACGCCGATAACTCGGATATCGATGCAACAAATCAAATGTATGATGGCAAATTCCATTGCCGTGTTAATCCCCTATTCAATGTCTCGGCTGAAGCGAGTTATGCGAGGATTTCCAATCCGACCCTGATGGATATAACGACAACCGGCATTTTTATGTCGGCCGTTCCATGGGACCATTTCACTTCATATTTGTCCGCCGATTACCAGGTCACAGAAAAAACAGTGGCAACTTTGTCCTATAACTATGACAGAGACTATTTCGAAAGACCGGGATATGAAGATGACACCTCTCATTCTGTTAATTTGGGAATTGTATACGACCTTGGCAAATATTTACCAAATGTAAAAGCAAGAATTAACGGCGGGTACAGTTATTATAATTTTTCCGATGACCGGACTGATAACTACACGGGCACCGTTGGTTTTTCAAAAGATTTCAGTGAGACCTGGAGTATCACAGTTGATGGAGGCCTTCGTTATTCGTCGTCAGAATTTTCTGTACCCGAGTATGAATATATAACGGTATTTGGGCTTCTTATTCCTATTGGAACGATAATGGTGCCGGAGAAAAATGACGGTTGGGGCTGGATAGCAAAAGCATCTCTTGTTTACAAGGGCGAATACGGGAATGTTAACTTCAGTTACTCGAGGAATGTCATAGCGGCCTATGGCCTTAATGGAGCGGCGGAGCAAAATGCCCTTACACTCTCGACTCAATATCGGCTTACGAAGGAGTTTTCAATTCTTTTTTCTGCCGGTTATTACACGTTAAAATCTGATCCGTCAGAATTTTCCGCACAGGTTATCAACCAGCAAACGTACGGCGTCGATCCGGGGGTCCGTTACGAATTTTCAAAAGACATATTTGCTGAAGCATCTTATGAATATTTAACGGTTGATTATCCGTCGGCAGAGAATATGGATGCGAGAAGGGATCTTTTCTCTATCCGTCTATATATTCAAAATCCGTTTTTTAGTAGAATTAATTAGGAAGAGAGGTACTTTTTTATGGATCAGGATAAAACGATAAAATTCGAAGATATCATCAAAATAATCAAAAGGCGGCGGTTGATGATTATAGTGACGTTACTAACTGTTTTCCTCCTTTCGGTTTTGATAGTCGTGGTTTGGACGCCTGTTTATCGTTCTTCCTCCACTATTCTTATCGAAGATCAGGATATATCAAGGGACTACGTC
>JBEKUA010000005.1:0-11772 GCA_049515495.1 Smithella sp.
ATTAGTGGCGGTTATTTGTGGTTGCACGGCTTCACAGGGTTCCATGAAACAAGATAATAATACCGCCGTTAATTTATCTAAAAATAATTACACGGTTGTAAAGGCCGGGGCCAAAGGTGAAAGCCAAGGTTTTTATCTTTTAGGATTCATTCCTATTGTCAGTCCAAACTATGCTGATGCCAAGGCTAATCTTTATAGTAGTAGCGATGAAAAACTTGAAGGCCGATCAATCGCCTTAGCGAATCAAACACAAGATCAATCCGCTATGTATTTTGTTCTTTTTTCACTTCCCAGAATTACCATTACTGCCGATATTGTTGAATTTAAAGACGAGCAATCACCTAAAAAATAATTATTAATATGAATAAAAAACAAAAAGCAGTTTTCTTAATAGGCGCAGCAATTTTATTAAGTTGTGGGACACACAATCTTAGGACATATAAACCGTTAGTAAAAAGCGAACACTCTATAACTGTACCGGCTGGCGGACTATATTTAAACGGCGGACTAAAAGACGTTCTTATTAAAAACGGTTGGAAACTTTTTATTGATACAGACACTATGGGACTTGAAGGCGACAAGGAACCTTCTGTAAAATTAACCGGAAAAAGAAAAATCAAATCCAAATATCAATTGTTTGTTTATTTTAACAAAAGAGATGTATGCCTTGATGACACAGCGTTCGGAAGATATGACATATCAATTATTGATAACGATAACGAAGAAGAAGTTATGACTTTATCCGGTGTTGGCTGTGAAAGCGAAATCGTCAAACATTTTGAAAAATGGTTAAATAATAAATAGCAGAGAATTTTTAATCGTTAAATCTTTAATTTTAGCTCAAAATTGCAAGAGGAAATAAAATGAAGAAAATAATTATTGTGGTTTTACTTTTAGCATTAAGCCCTGTCGCATATGCTTCACATGAATCTCTTGTTCAACATGCTTTTTGTTCTCAAAAAATAAACGACATTGATATTGCAGCGTCAAACATTAAAAGTGATGAATTAGCACGCCAGTTATTGTTAAAGGATTCAATAAATGCGGGTAAAGAAAAGAACTACAGCAAGACAGCAGAATTAAATAAATATATCAAAGAGTATGATGATAAAATAGCTGTCGAAATTCATCTATTGGCAGATATTGTCAGTATATATAAAGCGGCTGATTGCGATATGTCAGAGGCCATACAGGTCATGTATTGCCCTACCAATTGGAGCAAAGATTGCGAATGGGTATATATAACAGACCAGAAAAAAAGTAAGGTCAAGAGCAACCCATGACAACAAAATATAAAAATAATTTCAGACAAAAAATGAATGATCGTTTTGATGGTTTTGGGTATGGTATGTGGTTACTTGTTATTGTTACCTTTGCTGGATTTATAATCGCCGATCACGGATGGCCGATAGGCATATTCACTTTTGTACTTATGGTAGCCGTCCTTGAACTTTGTTATCAATTGTACGACCGCCAAAGCTAACCATTGGCTGTGATCTCTTTTCGAGTTCATTAAAGAATCTTTGAAGCTCAGGGGGCAATGGCCTAGGATCATCTGGCAAACTGAGGTCGTTTGCCTCCGCAACAATGTTCTCCAAGGTCGCGTATCTGCCGCCATTCAATGAAGTTTCAATTTTATCAATTCTCTTTTTTAAATTTGTCATATTAGTTTCTCTTTCATAATGTAGAAATCATTCTATTTTTCTTTCGATTTCCTCAATGCGCTTTTCCAGATCGCTGCTTTCTATTGCTCTCATCAAAATAGAAGTCATATAAGTTAAGCTACGCGCAAGGTTCGCTTCAATCTTCCCCGCTTCCGTTCGGTTTATCAGCCCGGCTAGATAACGGCGCAAATCCTGAGTTGTCTGTAATCGTCTAAATGGCATGGTTTATTCACCCTTTTTTGTCATGTTTATTCTTGATTCGCGTTTAATATTATTCATTATTTGCTGTTACACCCCCATGAAGTCATTTCATTAAATCTTAAATATTCCCGTTTAATTTACGCATATACATATGGCTATATATAGAATAGTCTTCAAAATATGAAATAAAGCTGTGTACAAAATAACCTCTACAACTTCAAAATGTAAAAAACAAATCATAAACTAACTGCATCTTTTTCATATATTGAAGTTGTACATTTCACATTTTGAAGCTGCTTTTGTCGCGGAAAGAAATATTCCCAATCTAAAGACTGAAAATCTTTTTGACCAAATAATTTCCAGCGTTGTGATAAACAAAATAAATTATTACTCTTACAGTTTCCACGAAGTCCGCCTTTGTCCTTTGGGTCAAGGAAACCATATTTTATAAGGTCTTTAATGATTTTTGAAAAAGTTGCAAAGGCAAACCCAAGCATCTTTCCCTCTTTATAAGAAAATGAAAATTGAGCAGCTAGGCGATTAGGGTCATTGTAATCCATTTGTACTTTTCCCAAAAAGTAAGGCAAAGCTTTCGCTGCACTGGACGGCAATTCTTTATAAGATTTATGATTTAACATTTCCCAAGTAAGCGGCACAAATGGTGGCAATCTTTTGAGTTTGTTTATAGCTTTTCTGCCACTGCTCATACATTACCTCGGCCTGTTGTCTGATCGTTCAAAATAGAAGGTATTTTCCTTGCTCACAGCCTGTCTTTTTGATCTTAATGAAGCCATCTGCGCCGCACTTTGTCCTTTGCCTACACAAGCTGGATTTTTCCCAAACCGAAAAGGACGAATCAAACAATCGTCTGTTGAGCATTCTTTAACGGCCTCCTTGCTGCCGCCCATACATTCTAAACAGAATTTCCGCATAACTTTAATGGGCAGTCTTTTGTTGCCCGTTCTGTATTCGTAAAAAGGGCATGGCTTTCCAGTGGCAAAGACAATATGCCCGGTGCAGTTTTCAACTTCAAAATCCTTTCTGCTTTGCACACAGTAATGACAATGCGCCCTAATTGTCCGGGAAGGTGATTTGTGTTTTTGCTTTTGATCTGATTTCATTATGCGCCCCTTTCGTTATGGTTAGCATCCCCGCCAGATGCAAGCTGTTCGATTAAGGTGCGAATATCTTCGACACGCCACGCCGTACAACGTGCGGACAGCTTAACGGAGTGCGGGTAGCGTCCCGTTTTGACACCACCCCACCACGTGCTTTTCGATACGGGAATAATTGAAGGAACGATTTGTGAAAGTCTGACATAGCCGGTTTCAGGAAGATTGTTTTTGCTTTTTGCATCCATGTTTGATTACCTCCGTGTAATAGTATCTCTTGGTAATTAAACACGTCCAAATCACGGTTTACCGGTTCTCGTGATTTTATTTTTTTATTTTTTTTCTTATGATCGAAAGTCTATTTTTCAAGGTGGGAAGCGATGTGTTTCCTTTTTCACCCCATTCTATTGTACCATCATCGTCATCAACGGTATGAATAAGACCATTCCCTTGTCGCTGTTTCAGAATTCGGAATACCTTCATATAATTAGGGAAAGAGCCGTTCTGTTGATAATAGTCTATGACAATGGATTCAAGGAGCTTTGTGAATTTGTCCGGTTTTCTTCCAACACTTTCGGCAAACTTCTTGCCATGTTTAGCCAAGGCAAAAATTTCCTCTTTGCCTTTGTCATCGGCAATAGCACCTATCATCAGCCCTGTTTGTAAAGCTGAAAAAGTGACAAGGAACGCTCTTTCTGCGGCTATCGGTTCTTCGCTTGGGCATTCTGCCGTATTGCAAAGTGCATTAATTCGCGCCAAAGATTCAAGGGAATAAAAAACAATTTCAGGATGCCCATGTTTTTTGGTAATAATCTCAAGAGCGATGCGCAAAGTCATATTTGGAGTATTTATTAAATCAAGATAAGAGCTGATCTGATCATCAGTGAGGTGCTTGCGAAGATACTCATAAACAATATCTCCATATCTAATAAGTGCTGGTAAGTAGTCCGATGGGGTTACCATTTCTGTTCCTACAGTATCGTATTGTTAGCCCTGTATTATCCCTTCACACTTTTAAACGGAATCACTTTCGCGCCGGTCTTTAAGCCGTCCAGATAGTCCGCCCATGTTTGCATCATCTTCTTTCGTTCGGCAAGATGCGAAGTACGATTATAAGCGCGTCCGTTCGGGTCTCTTACTGCATGAGCAAGTTGATGTTCAATAAAATCCGGCCTGACCTGCAATACTTCATCAAGAATGGTTCGCGCCATTGCCCGGAATCCATGCCCGGACATTTCGCTTTTCTCGTAACCCATACGCCTTAACGCTGCAAGAATAGCATTGTCGCTCATCGGTCGATCAAAAGAACGGCCTGACGGAAATACGTAAAGGCTGGCCCCGGTATATTCTTTAATTTGTCTTAATATTTCGATTGCCTGTTTTGACAATGGAACAAGGTGCGGTTCTCTCATCTTCATTTTACTGGCGGGAATATTCCATTCAGCATTTTCAAAATCTATTTCAGACCATTCAGCATGACGAAGTTCACCCGGACGGACAAAAAACAAAGGCGCAAGTCTTAGAGCACACTTTACAACAAAACTGCCCTGATAGTCTTCTATTGCGCGTAATAGCGCCCCCACTTTCTTAGGTTCGGTAATAGCGGCCCGGTTAATCGTTTTCACCGGCGACAATGCCCCGCGCAAATCCGCTGCCGGATCACGTTCAGCACGTCCGGTTGCAACTGCATACCTAAAGACTTGGCCGCAAATAGTTCTTATGCGGTGAGCTAACTCAAATGTGCCCCTTGCCTCGACACGTCTTAACACTGTAAGCAATTCAGGCGCTTTAATTTCATTGATAGGCTTTGCCCCTATATGAGGAAAAACATCCCCTTCCAAGCGGCTCATAATTTTTATTGCGTATTCTGTTGTCCAGTTGGATTTGAACCGTTCATGCCATTCTCTTGCAATGATCTCGAAGGTTTCAGTTTCTTGGATATTAGCCTGCTTTTGTGCTTTGCGAACCGCGCCGGGATCAATGCCATGCGCTAACTGTGACCTTGCTTCATCGCGCCGTTTCCGTGCATCAAGAAGGCTTATTTCCGGGTAACTGCCAAATGCAAGCTTCTTTTCCTTTCCGTCAAACCTGTATTTAAAGCGCCATAACTTTCCACCAGTAGGTGTGACCATAAGGAATAAACCGCCACCGTCAAATAATGTTATTGATTTATCCTTTGGTTTTGCTTTTTGAATCTTCATGTCGGACAATGGAATTATTCTCTTTGGCATAAAAGACCTCCATTTTTGGGTACCCGCGATATTTTTGGGTACCTTATAGCTTTCAATGGGTACCTAAAACAATCTGATTTTGATAAATCTTATAGCACGTCTTTGGACTAAAAGCAACAAAAAACCCGCTATTTCTAACGGGTTTTTGTACTTCTTAGGATTCTATTGGATTATGCCTTGGAGGCGGCACCCGGACTTGAACCGGGGAATAACGGTTTTGCAGACCGCTGCCTTAGCCACTTGGCTATGCCGCCAAAAATAAAAATGGAGCGGGCGAACGGATTTGAACCGTCGACGTCTACCTTGGCAAGGTAGCACTCTACCACTGAGTTACGCCCGCTCATTGGAAACGGCGTTGAATATAACAAATAGGTGTCTCTTGTCAATAAAAATAATAAAAATTGACCTGAAAATTAATCAATTTTATTTCATACCGGTCATTGTCAGTCATGTTACACATCAAGACAGTCTGTTGAAACCTGAAAATAATAATCCTGCGGATACTATTTTTCTATATTACGGTATAATTTTATAAAATAATCAATTCCTGAAAAAATCGTAAGCACAAGAGCAATATAGAGAATTATCATCCCGACAGCATGAGCATTAATGCCAAAAATGGAATAATGAATGATCAGCGCGGTCACTGCTATAATTTGAGCCAGAGTCTTCTGTTTCCCCAGTGTGCTTGCTTGAATATAAATCCCTTCGGAAGAAGCAATGCTTCTTATTACATCGACCATCAAATCACGAATAATTGTTATGGCCACAATCCATGCCGGGATGCGGCCGATAGGAATCATCAGAATCATTGCCGTATTAACCATAATTTTATCGGCTATCGGATCGAGAAATTTACCCATGGTGGTAATCATTTGATATTTTCTGGCAATGTAGCCATCGAAGAAATCAGTAATTGAAGCGATAACAAATAATATCGCTAAAATCAGGCTCCAGAATTCCCCCGGCGATAAAAGCAGAATAAAAAGGAATGGGACAACACTGATTCTCAACAATGTTATCGTATTGGGCAAATTGAACGTTTCATGTCTTGAAATCATTATTTAATGCCTGTTAATAAAACCCCTATGACTTGAATTCGCAAGCGAGCAAACGCCGTAGCTTGCTGTTTTGGTGCGCAGGCGTTTACAGAATTGAAACAGCGAACGCATTCCTGTAGCGTGCTACAGGATAAGTGAGCAATATTTAATTATCATGTTCCTTACGAATCGAAGAATCTCCCAAGGCTTGCATTAGGAGAGCATCAATTATTTTTTGGGCACCTTTTTCCAATCATTTAAAAAAGTCTCTATCCCTTTTTCCGTCAGCGGATGTTTAACCAGTTGAGCTATAACTTTAAAAGGAATGGTTGCTATGTCCGCGCCCATTAATGCAGCGTCTAACACATGCCTCGGATGGCGGATACTGGCGACAATAACTTCTGTTTCATAACAATAATTTTCGAAGATAGTAACAATCTGATCCACAAGTTCCATACCGTCACTCGCGATATCATCCAGACGGCCGACGAAAGGGCTCACATAACGGGCGCCGGCTTTTGCCGCCATCAGCGCCTGCAAGGGAGAAAATATTAAAGTCTGATTTACGTTAATACCGGCATCGGCAAACATTCTTGTCGCCTTCAATCCTTCCGTGGAAATAGGAACTTTAATGACGACATTCTTTCCCAGACGCGCCAGTTTCCTGCCTTCGGAAAGCATTCCTTTCGCGTCATTGCTGAGAACTTCCAGGCTTACCGGGCCTTTTACAATCTTCAGTATATCTTTAATGACAGCGTCAAAATCTTTTTTTTCTTTGGCAAGCAGGGATGGATTCGTAGTGACACCGTCAACCATTCCCAGAGCCAGTCCTTCCTTAATTTCTTCAATATTAGCCGTATCGATAAAAAATTTCATATATTCTCCCGTGACGATTAATTATTTTTTTCTGATAAATATTTTTCACTGCATTGCTGACTGCAGAAGTAATAGCTTTTGCCTGATATTTCCTTTTTAATGGCCTGGCTGACAGGCACATAAGTATGGCAAACAGGATCTTCAACCAGGTCTTCCCCGACAGCCGGCGATGAATTAAATTGATGATTTTCATTTTTTTCCGTCTTTACTTGCCGGACTGTATTAAAAATCTTATATAGCAGATAAATTAATAATATAAATACAATAAAACGAAACAATATGACATCCTGTTATGAATTTTTTATTCTTTAATTATTTCAACTACTTTATCATCACTTAGCCGGTCTTTCAATCCGCGGATCGATATCCCGAAAGAAGGATGAATAAAATAAGAAGCTATTTCACAAAGCGGCTCTAAAACAAACCGTCTTTTCTGAATTTCCGGATGCGGCACTATCAAATCATGTTCCCTGATCACGTTTTGCCCGTAAAAAAGCAGATCAAGATCAATAATCCTCGGCCCGCCTTTTACATCCCTTTCACGCCCCATGTCATTTTCGATGTTTTGCAACTCCCACAGGAGGTTTGGCGCCAAAAGAGATGTTTTGATCTCCACAACCGCATTTGTGAAATAATTCTGGTTCTCCATTCCGACAGGCTGGGTTCTATAGAACGAAGAAACCGCCGTCAGATCAATTCCTTTTATCCGGGAAATATTTTCGACGGCATATTTGCAGTTTTTCAAAGAGTCGCCCAAATTAGAGCCAATCCCGATATAACAGATAATACCGTTCAAATATTTAAAAACCTTTTTTAATTTTTATCCCTTAATCCTAAAACATCCTGCATGTCATACAGTCCTTTTTTCTGATGCACAATCCATTGGGCTGCGCGTATCGCTCCCTTGGCCAGATTTTCGCGGCTGTGGGCGCGATGAGTAAACTCCAATCTTTCGCCGATCCCGCCGAAAATTACCGTATGATCGCCTACAATATCACCGGCGCGGATAGTTTGTATACCTATTTCTTTTTTGGTTCTCTCGCCGATCAACCCCCGCCGGGAATAAACCAAAGTCTCTTCCATATCACGTCCCATTTTATCACAAATAACTTTTGCCATTTGCATTGCCGTTCCGCTGGGAGCGTCTTTTTTTAAATGATGATGAGCTTCAATAATTTCGACATCGTAATCATCTTTAAGAATTCCCGCGCAATATTCAAGAACTTTTAACAATACATTTACGCCGACACTCATGTTGGGCGTTAAGACACAGCGTGTGTTTTTTGCTAATTCCTTTATTTCTTCCATTTCATCGGCAATAAATCCGGTGGTACCGATAACAATCGCGCAATTTCTTTCGCTGGCTATTTTTAAATATTCAAGGGAGGCCTCGTGATTTGTAAAGTCAATAACAACATCGGCCTGATCAATGCAATCAGATAATTTATCGCTGGCCAGGATGCCCGTTTTGCCTAATCCCAATCCCTGGCCTATATCACGTCCGACAATCGGGTGTCTGGATACTTCCACGGCTCCGACAACACTGATACCTTCAGTTGCGGAAATGAGGCTGATAATTTTGCCGCCCATTCTCCCCGCGGCTCCGGTAACAACGGCTTTAATCATAAAATTATCTCCTTAAATATTTTTATGCGGCAGGACAAATTAAATCAAGCCGTAATCGTCCATGACCTTCTTCAGCTTTTCCAGATTAGCCGTGGCCATTTTGCAAAGCGGCAATCTGTATTCACATTTTATTTTGCCCATCAATGCCAGAGCCGCTTTAACCGGAATGGGATTAACCTCGATAAAAAGAGCATCAATCAAAGCGCTCATTTTATGATGAAGAGCTACCGCCCTTGCCATGTCACCTGCGGCAAAAGCATCAACCAATCCTGCCATATCCGCCGGCGCCACATTGGAAATAACGGAAATAACACCGGCGCCGCCCATTGCCAGAAGCGGCAGGGTGAATATATCGTCACCTGACAAAACGGCAAAATCCCTGCCGCACAGATTGATAATGTCGCTCATTTGCTTGATCGAGCCTGAAGCCTCTTTAATGCCGACTATATTTTTTATTTTCGCCAGCTTCGCGACCATATCCGGCATAAGATTTACGCCGGTGCGGCTCGGTATATTATAAGGTATTATAGGAATGGGAACACTTTGGGCTATAGTTTTAAAATGTTGATAAAGCCCTTCCTGAGAAGGACGGTTGTAATACGGACAGACTATAAGAGCTCCATCCGCTCCGGCATCGAAGGCATGCCTGGTCAGCCGCAGCGCCTCGGCAGTATTGTTTGATCCTGTACCGGCAATGACCTGCACTCTCTTTTTGACAGCGTCAATGGTAATTTCAATAACCCTATCGTGTTCTTCGTGGGTAAGTGTGGCCGACTCTCCGGTCGTGCCGCAAGGTACAATAGCGTCCGTTCCATTGGCAATTTGAAATTCTATGAGTTCGCGCAAAGCTTCCTCATCAATTTGATTATTTTTAAAAGGTGTAACAATAGCGACCATCGCGCCCCTGAACATAAAAAAGGCCTCCTTCAATATTCATCATTTAAAATTTATTTCCGTAGCGGAACTCTTCAGACATACATTATGATCGTCACACAGCATTAAACGGTAATTGTATGTTTTCCCCTGTTCAACTTCTTTATCTTTAAAGCTAAAGCTGTTGTATGCTTTTTTCTGCCCGTCCTCACTTAGTGGTTTTGCCGGCCCTACTGGCACCTGGCCTACGCGTTTAAATGTTCTCGGACAGTCCTTGCATTCATTTCCGGCGCTGCCGACTTCGCTTTTTTCTATGGCGATATTAGTAACTTTTGAATCTTTATCGTAGAAATCCCATTTCAATATAACCGCATTACCGGAAGAAACAGCTTCCATATTCTGCACCATCTGCCCATGATCCGGCATAAGGGAGGGCATAATAGGATTTCCTTTTATACCACAACCCGTAAAAAAAAAGAACATCATGACGCAGGCAAATAAGCTATTGTTTAGCGAAACTCTTTTCAAGGTCTCCAATCCTTTTCAGAACAGCTGCCGTTGCCGTTCCGCCCTTGTGTTTGCGTGAATTGACCGCATTTTCCAGTTTGATTATTTTCTGAATATCATCCGTGAAACCTTTATAAAATTCCCGATATTCATTTAAAGTCAATTCTTCCAATCCTTTTTTATTTTTCAGGCAGTACGCGACTATTTTCCCCACAATTTCATGCGCCCGGCGAAAAGGTATGCCTTTTCCAACCAGATGCTCCGCGATATCAGTCGCCGTGGAAAATCCTCCCTTCGCCGCTTCATACATATTCCAAGCGTTGAATTTTGTATGATTAATCATTTCCGTAAATATTGCCAGACAATCTTTGAGTGTATCCACCGCATCAAACAAAGGCTCCTTGTCTTCCTGCAAATCCCGGTTGTAAGCCATGGGTAAACCCTTTAGAAGAGTCATGATCGTAAAAAGATCACCATAAACACGGGCTGTTTTCCCTCTGATCAACTCCGCGACATCGGGATTTTTCTTTTGCGGCATAATGCTGCTGCCGGTCGTATAGGCATCGGATATTTCGACAAAACCAAATTCATCGGATGACCACAATATCATATCTTCACAAAATCGGCTCAGATGCATCATTATAAGCGAAGCCGCGAAAATAAATTCCGCGACAAAGTCCCTGTCCGCTACAGTATCCATACTGTTATTACTCACTGCCGGGAAATTTAATATTTTTGCCGTCACGTTACGATCAATTGGCAGGCTTGTGCCGGCCAGGGCCGCGGCGCCTAAAGGCAAAACATTAATTCTGCCGACGCATTCATTCAATCTCTGAATATCACGCGCGAACATTTCTCCGAAAGCGAGAAAATAATGGGAAAGCAATACCGGCTGAGCCTTTTGCATATGCGTGTAGCCGGGCATAATGGTCTTTATTTCCCTTTTGGCGAGTTTAAGCAACTGCATCTGCAAAGCATTCATCGCAGCAATGATCATTTTAATTTCCGCCCGCAGGAAGAGCCGCACATCCAAAACTATTTGATCGTTGCGGCTTCTCGCCGAATGAAGTTTTCCGCCTGTTTCGCCGATACGGCTGATCAGTTCCTTTTCTATGGCCATGTGGATATCTTCATCAGCCGGACTGAATTTAAATTTTCCCTTTTCAATATCCTTTAAAATATTTTTCAGAGCGGATATAATCTTCACCGATTCACTCCCGGATATGATTTTCTGCCGGGCAAGCATTGAAGCGTGGGCAATAGAACCTTCGATATCGTAGGGATAAAGTCTCCGGTCGTAATGAATGGAAGAACTGAATGTTTCCACACTCCCGGCTGTAGGTTTTCCAAACCGTCCGCTCCAGGGTTTTTTACCGATTGCCATGCGCATTCTCCGCCAAAGTCAATTTTTTATTTTTTTAAATAATTCTGGATTATCAAACGCAATCCATTCAACTTAATAAATCCTATCGCGTCTTTTTGATTGTAAACCTGATCCTTTTCAAAAGTGGCAAAGGCCTCGCTGTAGAGAGAATAAGGCGATTTACGTCCGGCAACGGTGCAATTTCCTTTATATAACTTCATTCGCGCGGTGCCGGTGACATTTTCCTGAGTTGCGTCGATATACGTCTGCAGGGTTTTC
>JBEKUA010000006.1:0-11281 GCA_049515495.1 Smithella sp.
TCCCGCGGACGCGGCGTTATAGTGCACACAAACAAATGTCCCTATATAAAAAAAATGGACGCTGAAAGAATCGTAAATGTCCAATGGAGTTCCAGAGAAGAGAATACTTATCCTGTACATATTAAAGTTATTTGTGAAGACATCAAGGGAATATTGACGGAAGTCAGTTCGATAATTTCATCCTTTGATGTCAATATCAGTTACGCTCAGGTAGAAACGATTAATATGATTGCCACCTGTAATTTTGTAATCGACATCAGCAGTTTACAGCAACTTAATCAAATCCTTTCAGCTATAAAACAGTTGAAATTTGTCAGATCAATCGAGCGTTTACATCATTTTTAAAATTTAGTAAGAATACAAATTGATTGTTGACAAACGAAGCGACTCTGCTATAAGCAAGCGCAACTTTAATATTGGTGATCATTATGTTTAATAAGAAAAATATATTGTTAATTATTGGCATTTTTGTGTGCTTTGCATTTTGCGCGGCTTGTGAGCTATCCGCGATGGAAAAAAAGCATATAATCCTTATTGATCCGGCGCACGGAGGACAGGATCAAGGCATTAAGTTGACGAATGATGTTTACGAAAAAGATATTACGCTGGCTATTGCCCAGTTCATAAAGAAAGAACTTTCTAAAGAAAGCAATCTGGAAGTTGTTTTAACCCGTGATTCAGATAAGACGGTTACTGAAGAAGACCGGAAAAAAAGTATCGGGAAAATTAAGCCGGACTTTTTTTTAAGTCTTCATGTTAATGGAGGCTTCGGCAGGAATGCTTCCGGATTTGAACTCTATTATCAGGGACTGAGTGAAGATATCATTAAAGGAAAAAAGACGGCAAAAGACGATAAGTTGCAGGTGAAAAATAAATATCAGAATGATTCTGTGGCTATGGCAAAAATTATTCAGGAAAACTTGAATACTTTGTTTCCGCGAAAGGGCAGGGGTTTGAGAAAAGCCGATTTGCCGGTAACTGATGGTTTGCTTGTACCGGCATTGGTGGTGGAAATGGGCTTTGCTACAAATTCCGAAGACAAAAGTAAATTACTTAATTTAAAAACACAAGCGGAGATTTCCAAATCTCTGGCAAAAAGCATTAAAACATTTTTCAGGTGATCAGTGATTGAAAGAAATTCAGGCAGAAAGTTTAACGAACTAAGACCTATAAAAATTACAAATAATTACTTGATGAGTGATGCCGGTTCAGTCTTAGTGGAATTTGGCAACACCAAAGTAATTTGCGCGGCCTCGCTGGATAATAAGACGGCGCCTTTTTTAAGAAATACAGGGAAAGGCTGGCTGACGGCTGAATATTCTATGCTGCCCATGTCCACCCAAACACGGACAGCGCGGGAATCCGTTCGGGGACGATTGGGGGGCCGGACGCACGAAATTCAACGATTGATTGGCCGGTCTCTACGGACAGTGACGGATTTAACCGCTTTTGGCGAAAAAACAATTTATTTGGATTGCGATGTTATCCAGGCTGATGGAGGAACAAGAACGGCGTCAATAACCGGCGCGTTTATCGCGCTGGTTGCTTTATTAAAAAAAATGCGACAGGATGGTATAGTAAAAGAAATTCCTGTAAGCGACTTTGTATCGGCCATCAGTGTAGGTATTATAGATAATCAGGTTTTGCTCGACTTGGAATATGAAGAAGATTCCCGGGCGGACGTGGATATGAATTTTGTCATGACCGGTTCAGGACTGTTTATTGAAGTACAGGGCACCGCGGAGCGTGTTCCATTCAACAAAGAACAAATGGTGCAGATGACAGATATGGCCTCAAGCGGCATCCGGCAGATTATTGAACGGCAGAAAGAAATTGTGGGTGATCTGAGGGAATGAAAATTGTTTTTGCTTCCGGCAACGAAGGAAAAGTAAAAGAGATCAGAGAAATGCTTGAAGGAATGGGAATCCAATTAGTTTCTTTAACAGATTATGTTCGCGTACCGGAAATTGTGGAAGACGGAAAAAGTTTTCTGGAAAACGCTTTAATAAAAGCGAAGATAATTTCCGCCTTTACCGGTGAAACCGTTTTGGCGGATGATTCCGGATTACAAGTGGATGCGTTGGGAGGAGAGCCGGGCATTTATTCTGCGCGTTATGCCGGTCAAAAGGCAACGGACGACGACAATATAAATCTTCTTCTGGCTAAATTAAAAAGCATTCCGCAGGAAAAAAGGACGGCTTCTTTCTGTTGTGCTCTTGTATTATATAGCGCAAACGGCAGTTACGATTGCTTTGAATCAAAATGGAAAGGGCGGATTATCGATGAGCGCCGCGGCGATAACGGCTTTGGTTACGATCCTGTTTTTTTCGTGCCGGAACTAAAAATGACTGCTGCGGAATTGCCGGCGGAAATAAAAAATAAAGTGAGTCATCGGGGGCAGGCTTTTGCCCAGCTTAAAAAAGTCCTTGGTGAAAGATTAAGAAATTAGAAGTCGGGGCGTAGCGCAGCCTGGTAGCGCGCCTGCTTTGGGAGCAGGATGTCGAGTGTTCGAATCACTCCGCCCCGACCAATTTTAAAATAGCTTATCTTCATAACAACACCTTATTAAGACATTATTTTCATTGACATAAAAAACCAGTTACCTTATATTATATCCACTTTCATATGTCCTAAAACAATGCTTTAATTTATCTAAGGAGCATTATGGCATATCCAATTCCCAGAAAAAAAACTATTTTTCTTGTTCGCTTGATGGTCATCATTACGTCGGCTTATTTTATTATTTTTTCGCCATCCGCCGGCAAGCAACTGGAAATCTATGCGTATATTTTTATCGCGTTTTATCTGATGACCAATCTGATTGTTGCCTACATTCCGGAAAAATATTTCTATGACGATAAGATTTTCTATGGGTTTGTTTTATGCGACAGCATACTGTTACCGGCCGGAATTTATTTTTCCGGATATGTCGGGTCGGAATTATACCTGATGTTTTTTTTCATTATCTCATTAACTACAATGAGTTCCAACTTTGGATACCTGGTGATAAACACGCTTTTCTTTTCCTTTATCTACTGCTGGCTGTTATATAAAAGGGATCTTTTAACAGGTCCGATGACCGGCAGCTATTTGATTCAGATTCCGTTTATTGACATCATTGCATTGTTTTACGGATATCTCATAACAACCCGGTTAAAAGATAAAGACGAACGGATTAATGAGGTCAGGGAAAGATATGAGCAAATCGTTCAAGCCACGGATGTGTTGATGTGCATTGTTGATCATGACGGCAAGATATTATTTGCCAATCAAAAACTTGTCAGGTTTTATGGTTTTCAGGATGAAAAAAGTCTTTTAGGTTTCACCATCTCACAGATTTATAATGAAGATGAAATCGAATCGGAAAAATCGTTGAACCATGTTAAGTCGGTATATGAAAATAATGCCACGGTGCAGTATGAATCCTATGATAAAAATCACGATATATGGTTTGCCAATACTCTCAGTCCGATAAGAGATCCCTCAAGTCATGATGTTTTTGCAGTTTGCATTATTTCAAAAGACATCAGTGACCGGATTGAAAGGGAGAAAAATTTAAAAGATACTGTTGAAATGTTACGAAAAACCAGGGACCAGTTGATACAAAAGGATAAGATGGCCGCTCTCGGACGATTGGCATCCGGCATTGCGCATGAAATGAGGAATCCGCTGGAAATTATTAGTATGGGAATGGATTATCTGGAGAACAATCTTCCTGATGATAATCCTAACATCAGTGAATCAATAGAAAGAATATTTAACGCGATTAACAGGGCCGAAAATATTATCAAAAATATTTTGTCATTTTCAAGACAATCGGTAGGAGAAATAACGCAAATCCCCATATGCCCATTGCTTGATAACGTGTTGACGCTTGCCCAACAAACGATTCAAAAAAACAGCGTGAACGTACAACGTGAATATGAAAACGAATTGCTGGAAGTGGCCGGTGATTATAATATGATGGAACAGGTATTTTTAAATCTTGTCAATAATGCGGTTGATTCCATGAAAAACGATAAAGAAAAGAAATTGACGATTCGCGCCTATAAACAATTAGTCTCCGAGGTAGGTTATAAAACCGGTTACCGTCGGGCTGATTACTTTAGTATTGGTGATGAAATGATTGTTGTGGAAATATCGGATACAGGAAAAGGAATTCCTGAGGAAATTCTGCCAAAAATATTTGAGCCATTTTTTACAACTAAGGCTAAAAATGAAGGAACGGGTCTTGGCCTTAGCATTGCCCATATGATAATGGATAGATTATATGGCACGATTGATGTCGAGAGCCGGAAAAACCAGGGAACAACTTTTTTTATTAAACTTCAACCGAAAAGCAAGTTAACAAAAATAAAGGAGAGATGAGATGTCCGGAAAGATAAAAGTGTTGGCTATTGATGATGAACCTGATTTTTGTTATTTTGTCAAAAAAAATCTCATGCAGTCAGGGATGTTCGATGTGATTATCGCGACAAGTGGCGCCGAAGGAATAAAAATGGCCGAAAATGAAAAACCGGATATTATCCTGCTTGATCTGTTCATGCCCGATATGCCCGGCGAAGATGTTGCGGCTGCTTTAGGAGAAAATGCTTCTACAGCTAAAATACCGATTCTTTATGTCACGGCGCTTGCCACAAATGAAGATGTTATTGAAGGGAAGGAGAATAAAATTGGAAATAACTATATCCTGCCAAAACCGGTACGGACAAAAAAACTAATAGAAACAATTGTTAAAATTTTAGGAGAAAAATCATCTTAATAATGTCGTTATATGAAATTTGTTATTAACATTATTTGCCCGTATCATGAGGCGCAGATTGAAGCTCTCCTCGGCTGACCGAGGAGTTTCTTCGATTTTTAGGGGAAATTTTAATTATATATTCGCTCGCTTACAAATTCAAATTCTGCCCTCCGTACAACGCTCACTTAAAATTCTGACTATATGATATATAGGTTTCTCCGGCGAATTGCTTATAATCTCCGGGTTTAAGGAAATATTCATTACTATCATTTATCTAAAAAGATAAATGATAGTAATGATTTTATGATATTTCCCAGGAGTTATGATTGACAAAAAGAAAAGTAACGAATATTAAGTTGCAAGTGGGCAAGTATCACGAATTATCAATAATCTTTATTATTCGTTATCATATGAGTGAATGATGAATCGGAGCTTAAGGTTAATAGTATGAAAGAAAATAGTACGAAAAACACAAAAAAAGTTATTCTCGTTACCGGTGGAACCGGCTACATTGGAAGCCATACCGTTATCGCCCTCACTGCCGCAGGCTATCATCCGATTATTGCAGATAACCTCACAAACAGCAAGGCCTCTGTTCTGGAACGTATTGCGGAAATCACCGGCAAGCGGCCGCCTTTCTATAAAATCAACATACAGGATAGCGCCGCCCTTGATGAGGTTTTTCAGGAACATCAAATCGCGGCCGTTATTCATTTCGCGGGCCTTAAGGCTGTGGGCGAATCAATGGTTGATCCCCTGTGTTATTACGAGAATAATATTATAAGCGCCATCTCTCTTTGTTCTGTTATGTCGAAACGAAGTGTTAAACGTCTCATCTTTAGTTCATCGGCTTCTATATACGGAGAACCGTCTATCATTCCTGTCAAAGAGGATTGTGCTCCGGCTCCTACAAATCCTTATGCCCGTTCAAAACTGATCATTGAGCAGATTCTTCAGGATATCCATATCGCCGACCCATCATGGCGAATTGTCATACTGCGCTATTTTAATCCCGTCGGCGCCCATGAAAGCGGTCTGGTTGGCGAAGATCCCCGGGGAGTTCCCAATAACCTCATGCCTTACATATGTCAGGTTGCCGTGGGAAGCCGCAAGAAAATTAATATTTTTGGTAAGGACTATCCAACATTAGACGGCACGGGAGTGCGAGACTACATCCATGTTATGGATTTGGTTGAAGGTCATATAGCTGCTTTAAAGAAAATGGATAAGGCTGATCTCCTGTCAGCAAACCGAAGACCGTTAGTTATAAATCTTGGCACCGGTCAAGGTTACACGGTTATGGAAATGATTCATGCCTTTGAAGAAGCATCAGGAAAAAAGATACCTTATCGCATAGTAAAACGTCGTCCCGGCGATATTGCTGTATGCTATGCAGATTCGTCTCTTGCACTCAAACTTCTGAAGTGGAAAGCCAAACGCAGTCTTGTGGATATGTGCAGCGATGCGTGGCATTGGCAATTCCGTAATCCGCAAGGTTATTTATAAAACAATTGGGTAGAAAAAACTCTTCTCTATCAGAAAGAACAGAGAATTTTCAAATAATCGGAGAAGCTCCGCGACAAGACGCGGAGCTTCAACATGATTTTACTACATAGTAAGTAAGGGCTCAACTTCGTTACGGATTTTCTGCAAACTTTCTTTCGATGATGCTTCAAAACGTAAAACGATTACCGGCTGAGTATTAGAAGAACGCACCAGCGCCCATCCATCCTTGAACGGAATGCGTATTCCGTCAATCTCAACAATGCCGGGTATGTTTTGAAAATGTTTTTTGATTCTTTTTACAATATCCGCTTTTTTATCATCCGGGCAATCGACTCTGATTTCGGGTGTCGCGTAAGTTTTCGGTACATCGGAAAACAATGAGCTTATTTTTTTGCCCGTAATGGAAAGAATTTCAAATAACCGGAGCGCCGCGTAAATAGCGTCATCGTAGCCGAAGTAACGGTCGGCAAAAAAGAAATGCCCGCTCATTTCCCCGCCCAGCGCGGCTTTTTCCTCTTTCATTTTCGCCTTGATCAGTGAATGTCCGGCCTTCCACATGATAGCTCGGCCTGAATGTTTTTTGATATCGTCAAATAACACCTGGGAGCACTTCACTTCGCCGATTATTGTGGAATTACGCTTTTTGCTCAGAATCTGGCGGGCAAAAAGAAGCAGCAGTTTGTCACCCCAGATTATTTCGCCTTTGTCGCTGATTACTCCAAGACGGTCGGCATCGCCGTCAAATGCTATTCCGAGGTCCGCTTTTTTACTGCGGACTAATTCAATCAACTTTGTTAAGTTTTTTTCCACTGTAGGATCGGGAAAATGATTCGGGAAATTACCGTCCGGTTCGCAGTAAATGGGAATAACTTCGAATCCGTAGCGTTTTAAAAGGGGAAGGGCAAAATATCCACCCACACCATTGCCGGCGTCGACAACAACTTTTATTTTTCTATTGATTTTGATTTTTTTAAAGAGATAGTTTTCATAATCCGTGGAAATATCCCGGAAACATGATAAAGCGCTGCCTTTGGAATATTTGCCGCTTTCCATGATCTTTCTTAATTCCTGAATCTGCTGCCCGTAAATGGTGCTGTGACCGATGCATATTTTGAAACCGTTAAATTCGGGCGGATTATGGCTGCCTGTAATCATAACTCCTCCTCCGATGTGCAGATGGCGAATGGAGAAGTAAAGCATGGGAGTGGCGCAAAGACCGATATCAATTGTGTTAATGCCGGAGGAATTAAGGCCTTTAATTAAACAGTTGTGATATGCTTCAGAACTCAAACGGCAATCGCGCCCGATGGTCATGTTCTTTATTTTGTGCCGGATGGCATAGGTCCCTATAGTGCGGCCAAGGTTGAAAACAAATTCTTCATTTAGATCCTTGTCCACAACACCTCTTATATCATATTCTCTAAATACGTTAGGATTATACAATTGTAAAACTCCTTTTGTAATTTATGTCTTAAATTTCAGTGTTAATTCGTAGACACCGCTATCGGATTTTCTATTTATATCAAATCCGCCTTTTTCAAAGACATGGAGCATAGGCCTGTTTTCAATGAGTACATCAGCGGTGAATCCAAGTAACCCCTGTCTTTTGGCAAGATAAGTTAGATATTGCAGCACTGCGAATCCTATGCCGGAATTCTGCTGGTCGTCACGTACGGCAAATGCCACCTCAGCGGTATGTGAACTTTCATCAATTCCATATTGACCAACGGCGGCAATAAATTGATTAGTCTGATCTCCCATGACAACGACCAGCACAAGCTCTTTCGTATAATCAATTATTACAAAATTCTGTAGTCTTTCGTGCGGCATGTCTTTCCTAAAAGAGATAAAGCGTCTGTGGATGCTCCTGTCGGAAAGAGAATAGAAGAAATCTTTTAAAAGTGGTTCATCGGTGATTTTGACTGGCCGGATAAACAGCTGTAAGCCAGTCTTGGTCGTTGCGTATGTTTCCAGATCAGCAGGGTATTCTCCCTGTTTACCGGGGATAAAGGCCTGGTCTTTAAAAATCAAGCCGCGTTTTTTTGCTTCTTCAATCAACCATGGCCGGAATTTGGGATGAGCTATGGAAATTAATGCCATGGCTCTTTCTCTGATGTTCTTCCCGTGCAGGTAGACAATACCATATTCCGTTACGACATAACGTATATCAGCACGATTGAGAGTTACTCCCGCCTGTTCTTTTAGGGCAGGAACAATACGGGAAACGGTATCATTTAGAGAAGAAGATTTAAGCGCCAGGATAGTCTTACCATTTCTGGAAAATAACGCCCCTCTCATAAAATCCTGATGTCCGCCGATGCCGCTGTAAAAGACACTCCCTATTGATTCAGAAGTCGCTTGTCCGCTTAAGTCTATTTCCAGCGCACTGTTAATGGCGACCATATTATCTATTCGAGCCATAATCAAGGGATTATTCGTATAGTCAAGGGTCCGAAATGATATGGAAGGATTGTTGTCGAGAAAATGATAAGTGGATTTGTTTCCCATGCTGAAAGACGCAACGGTTCTTCCGTGGTCAATGGTTTTTCTGGAATTATCGATGACACCGGCTTTGATTAAATCAACCAGGCCGTCGCTTAAAAGCTCGGTATGCACCCCCAGATTTTTTTTATCGTACAAACTGGCCATAATGGCGTTTGGCAAACTGCCCCAGCCAACTTGAATCGTGTCGCCATCCTGAACCAGGCGGGCCACATTTTTCCCGATGGTTTTAATAACGTCGCTTGTTTGCGAGCTTGATACCGATAAAAGCGGTTCATCGTAGGGGATAATGAAATCAACATCTTTGATATGAATGAAACCATCACCGTGAATTCGTGGCATGTTTGGATTTATCTGTGCAATAACAATATTTGCCTTTTCTGTGGCGGCTTTTACTACATCCACACTGACACCCAGGCTCAAATAGTGATGTTCATCCGGAAGGGATGTTTGTATCAGCGCTACATCGATTCGGACAACGCCGCTGGATAACAGGGAAGGTAGCTGAGAGAGGGAAATAGGCGTGTAGTCGGCCATTCCCGCATTAACGGAATCACGCGTGCTATTGCCGATGAAAAAAGAATTATGACGAAAATTAGCTTTATACTTGGGTTCGGTATACGGAGCAAGGCCTAATGAATAAATATGAATAATTTCTGCATCAAAAAAAGCTTTGGGGTTGGATTCCACATAACGTATCATCGCCTGAACAAGGTATTGAGGTTCGCCGCAGCCGGAGGCAACAAAAATGTGATCTCCACGGCGAATATGGCTGAAAATTTCATCTTCCGAAGCGAATTTTTCCGGATATACTTTTTTAAAGCCGGCAAGATATTCTAGAAAAATTTCCGGTTCCATCACAGCCTCAATAAATTATTTTGTTTATGGGAAAAACTAACCTTTTGACACTATTATAGGTAAAATAATGTTGCCTGTCAATTAAAGACAATGACTGGTGAGTATCATTTGATTACATCGAATACCAATTTTAAATCAAAGTGCTGTTTATGTTGGCGTCGTTGTCGCCTTCTTCCAGCAGCCCCAAAATTGTCTTTGATCGGAAGCGCCTCTGTTTATAGGGTGCGCATAATAAATAGAACCTTTCATAACCGATAATTTCCTCCGGCATAGTGAAACCTTACTTTAGAAATGGTATAATATCCGCGGCTTGTGATAAAATCAGATCAGCTCCAGCCCCTATAAAGTCAATTTTTTGACAGTGGCCGGTGAGTACACCGCAGGTCCATGTCCCGACATTACGGCCTGTCATTATATCTAGCGGGTGGTCGCCAATCATTATTGTGTTTTGAGGTGAACCGCCGAGTTTATTTAAAGCCGTATTTAGATGTTGGGGGTGCGGTTTAACGTTCTTTACGTCATCCCGACAGACAACTACCGGACAATAGGACAAGATGTCGGGAAATACCGTTTTTACAGCTTTCGCGCAATTTCTGGATATTATCCCGAAGGAGATTTCCAGCGACTTAAGAGATTCGAACAGTTCTGTGGTTTGGCCAAACAATTCACCTTTATTAGCCGCTTCTATTTCAATCTTTTCGATTATAGCATTAGCTTCCCGTGTAAACTTTTTGGCCTTTTCGGCACAGCTCTGATTTAGAATTGTTGCAGTCTCGTTAATCATTTCTAAAACAAGGTCGCTATTTAGTTCATCGGCTGGAATGTCCGAAGATAAAATAAGTTTCCGTATAGACTCGCGCATTTGATAAAAATCAATATTTAATTTTGCCAGCGTTCCATCAAAATCAAAAATGATAGTTTTTATAGTTGATTTGTTAATCTTTAAGCTTGCCATGAAATCAGTCTTTCCCGGAGATATAATTAAGGGTCAGAACTTTATTTAATGTTCTGGATGAAGAGAAAGAGGGCAGGTTGTCGCCGGAAATAATGCGCAGAAAATTAGTGATAATATTAAATGTCGCGCCCCAAAGAATATCTTCGCCCTTCCGGCCATCGGGAATAACAAGGCACGGCGTTTGATATTGCAGCGGTTCGGTATCTTTTCCCAACGATGTTTTAATATCGAGCATGGCGTAACTATCGCCTTTGAAGAAAAAGCTAAGGGGAATTTCGAGCACCTTTTCTACTTCCGAACTTAATTTGAATGTGAAAGATTTAGGCGTTAAACAAACAACGGGGAAAATAGTCCTGGCTAATATAGTTAGAGAATAAGATGGCAGAGCGCCCAGAAACATTGTATTAAAAGGATTTAAACCGACTTCTTCCCATGCTTCTCTCAAGGCGGTGGATAAAAACAGGCGGATCAGAGATATTGTCTCTTTGTCCTGGTGTTGGATATGGTTTACAGTTAGGCTCCGCATGGCGGGAATTATTCCTGTTTTCAGAAAACAACTCAAAAATTTATCCAGCCTTGGTTGCAGCATTCCTCCGGGGCAACTGATATCTCCCGATTGAGATACTTTTTCCGATCGTTTAATCAATTGAAAAACATATTCGGATTTGCCCTGAATGGTTTTGAAATTGAGTAATAAAACTACTCCGGCTTTAAGG
>JBEKUA010000007.1:0-10456 GCA_049515495.1 Smithella sp.
CGTATCCCCGGCATTGGCGGAGGGATGGTTAAATTTGCCCGGCAGATAGAAGAATCTCTGAAAACATTTATGGTTCCCGGAGCGCTTTTTGAAGAAATGGGATTCACTTATGTGGGCCCGCTTGCGGGACACCGATTAAAGTATCTCATTAAAAATTTTGAAAATATCAAGGAACTGTCCGGCCCTGTGCTTGTTCATGTAATCACAAAAAAAGGCAAGGGCTACCGGTTTGCTGAAGAAAACCCGCTGACTTATCACGGCGTAGCTCCTTTTAACGTGGAAACCGGTAAAGCGACTACTCCTGAGTCTGATATTCCAACATATACGAAAGTATTCGGCAGAACTTTAGTTAAACTGGCGCAGGTTGATTCCCGTATTGTGGCTATTACCGCCGCAATGTGTGATGGCACGGGGCTTGATAAGTTTTGCAGGGAATTTCCCAAGCGCTTTTATGACGTGGGTATCGCGGAACAGCACGCTGTAACCTTTGCCGCCGGCTTGGCGGTGGAAGGCTTTATCCCCATTGTTGCCATTTATTCGACTTTTCTGCAAAGGGCTTACGATCAGATCGTATATGATGTCTGCCTGCAAAAACTGCCGGTTGTTTTTGCCATTGACCGCGGCGGGCTTGTCGGCGAAGATGGTGCCACCCATCAGGGACTCCTCGATTATTCTTATTTGCGTTCCATTCCTGATATTGTTGTCATGGCGCCCAAGGATGAAAATGAACTGCAGCATATGCTCAAGACGGCTGTCGGTTGCGGGCATCCGGTATCGTTGCGTTATCCGCGCGGCAAAGGAACAGGTGTCATTCTTGATGATGAACCAAAAACTCTAGAAATAGGCAAGGGTGAAGTACTGCGCGATGGATCAGATTTGGCTATTATTGCTATTGGTTCAGCGGTCAATCCTTCGCTGACTGCGGCAAAGAAACTCTCCGAAGAAGGGATAAATATTAAAGTGATCAATGCCCGTTTTGTAAAACCTCTTGATAATGAGCTGATTTTGAAAACTGCGGCAGCGATTAAAAAAATTATTACGGTTGAAGAAAACATGCTCTCAGGCGGCTTTGGCAGCGCTGTTTTAGAATTATTGGCCCAGGAAGGCGTAACCGGTGTTTGGGTGAAGCGATTGGGCATTTCCGATAAATTTATTAAGCATGCCACGCAGGCCGAGCAGCGCCATAAGTGCGGCATAGATGAAGAAGGTATTGTTCGGGCGATAAAAGATATGCTGGCGGGACAATCCGGCATTCAATAATTTTTGATTATACCCAATTGCTTTCGTTATTCTGTAAAAGTAAAATGGTATTACATGAAAATGACCATTCAAAAAATTCGTCTGGACAAGTTGCTCGTTGATCGAGGAATCGCGCCCACACTGGAGCGCGCCCGCGCGCTGATCCTTGCCAGGGTTGTGAAAATCAACGAAACGTACATGGATAAGGCGGGCGCGCCTGTAGCGGTCAACTCGGAAATTCAGATAAAGGGTCAAGACAATCCCTATGTGAGCCGCGGGGGATTAAAATTGGAAGCGGCTTTAAAAGAATTTAAATTGAATGTTGCCAATATTGTCGCTCTTGATGTCGGGGCTTCCACCGGAGGTTTTACAGACTGCCTTTTGCAGACGGGCGCGCGCAAAGTTTACGCTCTTGATGTCGGTTACGGCCAGTTGGCCTGGAAGCTGCGCGAAGACAAACGCATAGTCGTAATCGAACGCACGAATATCCGTTACTATGACGGCGCTGCCCTGAACGATCGGATTGATCTGGCCACAATCGACGCTTCTTTTATTTCTTTGAAAATTATTATTCCATCTGTTTTAAAATTTCTGGGAGACGGAGCGCTGATTCTGGCGCTTATTAAACCGCAGTTTGAAGCCAAAAGGGAAGAAGTGGGGAACCACGGAGTGATTAAAGATGCCTCTGTTCATGAGCGTGTGGTGCACGACATCAGCGGATTTTGCGAGTCTCTGAATTTAAAGGTTGAAGGAACTTGCCCCTCGCCTGTTTTAGGCCCTGCTGGCAACAGGGAATTTTTTATTCTAGCGCGGAAGGAATACCAAGAGCAAAATGGAAATTAAACTTGCCAGGACAGCAGGCTTTTGCATGGGCGTTCGCAGGGCCGTAGATATTGTGCTGGATATAGCGCAACATGAAACACGCCGCTCTATTTATACTTACGGCCCTTTGATTCATAACCCGCAAACAATTGAATTACTCAAGAGCCGCGGCGTTAAACCTGTCGAGAGTATCGAAGAGATAAAGGACAGCCAAAACGCTATTCTGATTATTCGCGCTCATGGTATTGCTCCGGATGAAAGGAAAAAAATTAAGGAAAGCGGCATTAAGGTTGTAAACGCAACCTGTCCTAAAGTTGGTTACGTACAATCCATCATCAAAAAACATACTGCTCTTGATTATACCGTGGTGATTGTAGGCGATAGGGAACATCCGGAGGTTGACGGTCTTCTAGGCTACGCCGGCGGGAGGGGCATTATTCTGTCCACTTTGGATGATGTGGATAAATTATCTTCTCTTGATAAGATATGTGTTGTCGCTCAAACAACTCAAGATTCAAATAATTACGGCAAGATTGTTGAAAAAATAAAGAAAAGCTTTCCTAACGCGGTTGTATTTAACACCATTTGCTCTTCAACTGAACAAAGACAAGCGGAAGTTATAGCAATGGCTGGTGAAATGGACGCAATGTTTATCGTTGGCGGAAAAAACAGTGCCAATACCAGAAGGCTGGCTGACCTTGCCCAAAAGCAACAATCTTCTACTTTTCAAATCGAAACTCCGGCAGAAATGGGAAATATTAATCTAGGTCCCTATAATCGTATCGGGGTTTCAGCAGGCGCTTCCACTCCTAACTGGATTATCGATCGGGTGATGGATAAAATCATGGAAGGTCAAAGCCGTAAGTTAAAAAACCTGGGTAAATTGCTCAATCTCTGGATATGGGCAATCAAAACGGATATTTATTCCGCTGTGGGCGCAGGGTGTCTTTGTCTGGTTTGTATGCTGTTGCAGAATATGCCGGTGAATCTGTCTTTTGTAGCGATTGCCTTTCTTTATGTATATGCGATACATGTCTTAAATCGTTTGATTAGCCGAAAGCCCGCCGGTCTTGTCGGCTCGTTTCGGGAAGAAAGCTACCACCATCATAAAAATATATATTTATACACAGCTTTACTTTCTATTGTCGCCGCTCTTGCGCTGGCATTTAATAATGCTGTCATTGTCTTTATTTTTCTATTTATTATTTCATTAGCCGGTATGCTTTATAATATGAGGATTCTGCCCCCAAAGTGGCATTTCCGGAGTTTAAAAGATTTGCCCGGTTCAAAAAATATATCTATGTCCGTAGCCTGGGGAATAGTAGCGGCAATTTTGCCTGCCATGGACAAAAATAATTCCTTTAATGCCGGTTTGATCGTTGCTTTTTGCTTTACATTTGGAATCGTTTTTATCCGTTCGGCAATGTCGGATATTTTGGAAATACAAAGTGATAAATTGATAGGACAGGAAACTATTCCCGTTTTTTTTGGAAAAATGCTGACAATAACCATCCTTAAAATTATCTCATTGATATTATGCATTCTTCTTCTTCTTTCTTATCCGGCAGGCTGGAGTACATCTTTAAGTTATTTTCTGTTACTGTGTATATTATATATATGGATTTGTTTTCAGTTTTGTGATAAAAAAAATGTGCTTTCCGGGGCTGTTAAGGAAGGCCTACTGGAAACCAGCTACATTATAGCTGGTTTTTGTGTTTTCTTGTGGTGTGTTTTTTGATATGGAAGTTTCCTTCCGAAAATAAGGAGGTTTTAAAAATTATGACAAAAAAATCGTTCGCTAAATATATATTTATTATTTTTATTTTAACAACAATAGGTTGCAGCGAATTGCGTTTTTCCCAATTGGCGCCGGAAGCAAAGGATTTTCACCCGCAAAGAGTGGCTGTGTTTCCGGTGGAAGTATGGAATCATAAGGAAATGACCGACTCCAGGGAAGCTGTGGAACAAATTGTCGCGGGCTCATTGGTTGAAAAAAAGTTGTTTCCCAGTGTCATGTACACTGAGAGTTTGAACAAACAAATCGAGGCCAACGAAGAATTACATAAGGCTATAACTCTGTATCTCTCTAAATTGCGACAGCTTAATTTTTCTGATCCTGATTTGAGCAGAAAAATCGGCGAATTAGCAAAAATTGACGCGTTTTTGCTGGTATCCGTTGATGATTGGGAATATACTGTTGAACATAATAATAAATTGGCTAAGGTTGGCATAACCATTGAATTATATGATGTCTCTACCGGTAAATTAATGTGGAAAGCCGGACATGATATAATAGAGGATTATATGATAATAAAACCTGATTTGCTTAAAGTCGCTCAAGATGTTATCCGTAAGATGATTGGTTACATGCCGCATTAAGCGGTCGAAAAAGATAAATTTTAACCGATTAAGGAGAAATTAGATGAAAGAAGAAGTGCAAAAAGCTATCGATCTTATAAGACCAAGCCTGCAGGCGGATGGAGGGGATGTAGAACTTATAGATGTCAGCGCAGATGGGATAGTAAAGGTGAAGTTAACCGGCGCTTGCCGTGGTTGTCCAATGTCCCAGATGACTTTAAAGATGGGAATAGAAAAAATGATTAAAAAGCAAATACCGGATATAAAGGAAGTCATTGCTGTTTAAGTTTGTTTTACGGCAATAGCGCGCAAAAATATCCTTAAAAACTTTTTTTATAAATTGACAATTATCATTGATTTTGATTAACAGAGATTTCCTGACAGCCAATTTGTGAGGGATTTTTATTTTGGTGAATAATTATTATAAGAAGGAGTATGAAGAATAATGGCATATGTGATTACTGACGAATGTATTGCTTGCGGCTCTTGCGAAAGCGAATGTCCAGTCGAGGCAATTTCTGAAGGTGAAGATAAATACGTTATCGACCCTAAACTTTGTAATGATTGCGGAAGTTGTGCCGATCAATGTCCGGTGGAAGCAATTGTTCCCGGGGATGGAAAATAATTTATCAGCAGCAAAATCACAACTGGGAATAAATCCTGATTCACATGGATATATTCCCAGTTTCCCCTTTTTAATTACAAACTATCCTCACTTACTGTCATGCACGTCTTGTTATTTTACGAAAATTAAGCCGGGAGTTTTTAAGTAATTAATAAAAGATCATCTGTGAGAGGTTTAATTAGTGAAAAAATTAATTACCTTTGAAGGTATTGAGGGTTCTGGAAAGTCAACCCAGATAAAACTTGTTGCCGAGTATTTTGTTGAGAAAAACGTTCCGATTATTGTTACTCAGGAGCCATCAGGAACAGATATCGGCCGTAAAATAGGAAGCATCCTTTTTAACAGTGAACATTATTATATGTGCGCCGAGACCGAAATGTTTTTGTTTTGTGCGGCCCGGGCACAACATGTTCGGGAGAAAATTATGCCGGCTTTAGAACAAAATAAAGTTGTTTTGTGCGACCGGTTTTCTGATGCCACCTACGCCTATCAAGGCGCTGGACGCGGTCTTGATCATGAATTTATCAGGTTAATTAACGACTATTCTGCATTGTATTTAAAGCCGGACTTAACTTTATTGTTTGATTTGCCGGTGGAAATTGGACTGCAAAGAGCTACGGATCGAAATAATCGCCTTAAAGAACCTTCTTCCATCGACAGGTTTGAAAGAGAAAATATTGATTTCCATCAGCGGATTCGTGAAGGATATCTCAATATTTTAAGAAATGATCCCCAACGTTTCCGCTTAATTGACGCAAATCGTGATGTTAACGACATTCAAGAAGAAGTGCGCCGGCATATTAGTGATTTTATAAATTTACAAAATTAGTTATTTCAGGGAACTTCTTTTTAAATTATGTCTTTTCGCGATATTTACGGTCATGAAAAAAAAATAGAAATTATTCAAAAAACCCTGGCTAAAAAAAGAATAGGGCACGCTTATCTTTTCAGCGGTATCCCCGCCGTGGGCAAAAGAACTTTCGCCCTGGAATTTATCAAGGCTCTCAACTGCGAGAAGGTAGATTTTCTTTATGATTCCTGCAATGAGTGTGTTTCCTGCCGGAAAATTCAGCGCGAAAGCCATCCCGATATCTTTTCCGTAAAAGCCGATGGTCAGTTTATTCGTATTGATGCCATTCGTGAAATTCAGAAACGAATTAAATGTAAACCTCTGGAAGCCAGAATGCGGGCATTTATTATTGATGATGCCGATAAAATGAACGATCAGGCGGCAAACGCGCTTTTAAAAATGCTGGAAGAACCATCTCCATCGAATATATTAATTCTGGTTACAGCCAGACCATATGCTCTTCCATCCACGATTGTTTCGCGTTGCCAGCATATGCGTTTTAATCCACTTAGTTCTGAAATAGTGACAAAATTTCTTATCGCACAGATGGGCATGGATAACCAAAGAGCTTTGCTTCTGGCAGCTTTATCCGGTGGTTCAATTGGTAACGCAATGGAATTGAATAAAGAAGATATTGTTGCCTATCGCACGGAATTGTTAAAGTTGCTGTCAATGACACGCCCAGATGACCCCTTCAGTTTAATCAATTTTGCATCCTTTCTGGGACAGGGGAAAAAAGAAATCAAGCAAGGATTGAATATTCTTAACACTTTTTTCCGTGATGCTTTGATTTTTAAGGAAATCAAACAAAATAAAATGTTAATCAATCAAGACAATTCTTCTTTTATTGCAACCTGTGCCGCGCGTTTGTCCGGCGAACAAATTCTTCAAAATATAGCACAGATAGAAAAGGCGGGACAGATTTTAGAACAGAATGTCAACAAATCATTGACATTGGAAACAATGGCATTTAAGTTAAACTATTAAAAAATCAGTTAGGATAAGAAATTGCTTGTAAATATTATTGGAGTTAAATTTAAACAAGAGGGCAGGATATATAGTTTCGGCGCCGCTGATCTTATTTTGCATAAAAATGATCAGGTTATTGTCAATACCGATAATGGTCTGGCGCTGGGAGTTGTTGCTAATGATGTAAAAAGGTGTCAACCGTCGGATCTGCCGGCAAATCTAAAAAAAGTCGTTCGAAAAGTAACAGCTCAAGATTTGCAAATTAAAGAAGAAAACGACAAACTTGAGGACGAAGCCCGGAAATTTTGTGTGGAAAGGATTCAGAAAAGAGAGCTTCCCATGAAATTAATCGATGTGGACTGCCTTTTCGAAAAGAGCAAAATTATTTTTTACTTTACATCGGAAAGCAGAGTGGATTTTCGTGAATTGGTCAAAGATCTCGTTCAAAGATTCAAGATAAGAATAGAATTGAAGCAGATAGGCGCCCGGCAGGAAACACGCATTACCAAAGGCATTGCTGTTTGCGGCCGCATGGTTTGCTGCGCGGGAATACTGCAAAATTTAGAAAGAGTTACCGTCAAAATGGCGAAAGAACAGAGCATGTCGCTCAATCCGGAAAAAATTTCCGGATTATGCGGCCGTCTGATGTGCTGTCTGGCTTTTGAACATGAAGGATACTCCGGGCGGAAAAAATGTCCCAAAGCTGTTAAGGCTGATAACAATAATGTAGACGTGCAGGGCGAAAAGCAGACATTGGATTTGGAAAAAATGGATGAAAAGGACACTTTTCAATAATCAGTATGGAGATGCTGTCAATATGCCAAAATCATTTTATATAACGACTCCGATTTATTACGTTAATGCTTCACCGCATATCGGACATGCTTATACGACGATTGTTGCCGATGTCCTGGCCAGGTATCATCGCATGATTGGCGAAAATACTTTCTTTGTGACTGGAACCGATGAACACGGCGATAAAATCGCAGAAGCGGCGCAGAAGGCCGGGATTACGCCCAAAGAATATGCGGATCGAATCAGCGACCAATTTCGTAATCTCTGGCCTGAGCTTTCCGTAACCAACGATTATTTTATCCGGACAACAGATACGAACCACATTGAAACTGTGCGTAATATTTTACAGAAAGTTTACGATTCCGGAGACATCTATTTTGGCGCTTACGAAGGTTTTTATTGTGTCGGATGTGAGCGATTTTACATGGAAAAGGAACTGGTGGATGACAAGTGTCCCGATCACCAGACAAAACCGGAGCATCGCAAGGAAAGCAATTATTTCTTTCGCATGAGCAAATATCAGGACTGGTTGATTAATCACATCAAAGAAAACCCGGATTTTATCCGTCCAGAAAGATATAAAAACGAAGTTTTAGCTTTTTTACGCGAGCCATTGGAGGATCTTTGCATATCGCGTCCCAAGTCCCGATTGCAATGGGGAATTACTCTCCCCTTTGATCAGGACTATGTAACCTATGTCTGGTTTGATGCTTTGATTAATTATGTTACCGCCCTGGATTATCCTGACTCAGATAAATTTAAGATATTCTGGCCTGTAGCGGAGCATCTTATTGCAAAAGACATTTTGAAACCGCATGGCATCTACTGGCCGACAATGCTTAAAGCTGCGGGTATCGAACCATACCAGCGCCTGAATGTTCATGGTTACTGGAATTCAGATCAAAGCAAGATGTCCAAGAGCCTGGGTAATATTGTTCGTCCGCTTGATTTAAAAGATAAGTACGGTCTGGACGCTTTCCGATATTTTCTTCTGAGAGATATGGTTTTCGGATTAGATTCCAATTTTTCCGAGGAAGCTTTTGTGCAGCGGTTAAATTCTGATTTGGCCAATGATTTGGGCAATCTGGTCAGCCGCACTATTACTATGGCCATTAAATATTGCGACGGCAAGGTGCCGGAAATCAATCTCAAAGAGAAAAATTCAGCGTTGCATGAAGCAGCTTTGAAAACAGTCGCGGAAGTCGAATCCGGTTTTAATGATATGTCCCTGCATAAAGCCTTGATTGCCATTTGGGATTTTATAAATATCACTAATAAATATATTGTCGCAAATGAGCCGTGGACTTTGGGAAAAGACCCCGCGAACAAGGAAAAATTAACAGCAATAATGTATAATTTGCTTGTGGCCTTGCGGGTAATAGCTATTCTGCTCAAGCCTTTTATGCCGCAAACCGCGGAGAAAATTTTACGGCAAATTGGAGTAGATGAATCTAATCTGGATATGGCCAGTATAAAAAAAGGTGATATGTTAAGAGCGGGCAGCCCCTTAACCCGCGGCGAATCGCTGTTTCCGCGCATTGTTCAGGAAAAAGAAAACCAGACGCAGGAGAAAAAATCTTCCATGATTGATTTAAAACCTGAAATTGACTACGAGGAGTTTGCCAAAGCGGATTTACGTGTGGCAAAAATTCTGGCGGCGGAACCTGTTCCCAAATCCAGCAAACTTTTAAAACTTACAGTCGATATAGGTGAAGAACGCACAATTGTTGCCGGTGTCGGAAAAGACTATGCCCCCGCGGAATTAATCGGCAAAAAAATAGTGATCGTTGCCAATTTAAAACCGGTGAAATTAATGGGAGTAGAATCTTACGGCATGCTGCTGGCGACTGATACGGATAAAGGACTTACGGTACTGACATTTGACCGTGAAGCAAAAACAGGAGCAAAGATCCGGTAGCCGCTCTTCTTTGAAAAAAGCGGCTACCGGATTTATACATTTGTCCTAATCTTTTAAAAGTTTTTCAATAACGGCAGGATCAAATCCATCAACTACCTGACCCTTGATATAAAATAAGGGTGTTGCTCTGACTCCGATTTGCGAAGCAAGTTGCATATGCGTTTTGACGGTTTCATCTACTTTTTTGTCAACGCAAATATTAAGCGGAGCTTTATTATCGAGTTTTCCGGTCACTACATCATCATACGTTTTGGCCACATCTTTTGAACATAAGATATGTTTAATCTTGTCAGCCGAATCTTTAGATAGCGGGAAAAAGAAAACATACAATGTTACATCCTGGCGTTGAGAAAAGAATTTATAAGCCTGACGGCAGTGAGGACAGTTTGGATCCATAAATTCCACTACAGCCGCTTTTCCGCTGCCAATTTTCAGAGCGCTGTCCAGAGGTAATTTGGCCATTTTTTGCGCCATCTTTTTAGAAAAACTTTCACGGGTGATATTTACTCCATTTTTGGAAATTAAACTTCCATAGAGGATTACATCGTCTTTCGGCATGTAATAGTAAATCTGGTTGCCTGTATAGACTTCATAAATTCCTTTAATATCTGTGGGCGTTATGCTTTCAAAAATATTTTTTGGGAAACTTTTTTTGAATTGTTCTTCTATGGGTAAATTTTTAGCAAAAACAAAAGTTGGAAAGAGGAAGAGAATAAATAAAAGGGTTGCGGTTATTTTTTTCACGGTCTGCCTCCTTATTGAAAATCTATTTAAGTATAAGTTTAAATGATGTCTGTGTCAAGTCTCGTACAACGGGCGGAGGGATACCTGTATCCGGAGACGGCAGCCAGGAAAAAAGCTTCCGCCGTTTCACAACAGG
>JBEKUA010000008.1:0-10162 GCA_049515495.1 Smithella sp.
ATGAGATTATACCATAAGACAGCTTTAACTTTCGCAATGACGGCTATATTCATTCTACTTTCTTATGCCTTTTCTTTTGCACAATATGAAGACATTAAAGGTGTGAAATTTAAAGATGGTAGCGTAGTATATGGTATTATCATTGAAATGACTGCTGACAGAGTGATCATAGCAACTAAAGATAACGACGCGGTTATAAGAAAGTCTGACGATATTGCCTCTTTTATCAAAGAGGATGATATGAATAAAGCAAAGCATTTTTTTTCTTTAGGTACAGAAATATCTTACTTCAAATATGAAGAACCCGATTTGATGAAAGATACGGGTATGATGTATGGCATAGTTGGTTCGTATACGTATCGTAACAAGCTGATGGCAAAATTAGAAGGGAAGTTTGCCTATGGACAGGTAGATTATAATGGCGCCACATGGGACGGGACTCCGTTAACCGTATCAGATATACCTGATTACATGTTGGAATTCAGATGGTTGCTGGGGTATGACTTCGTTGCAAAGGGCATCACGATTACTCCTGATTTCGGGATCGGATATAGATATTTACAGGATAATATGCAGCAGAGGTATGCCGGTGGCTATCAAAGAGAAGCAAATTATATCTATATTCCCATAGGTGCAGGAGTTGTTGCCAACTTAGGCAAAGGCTGGTCTTTAGGAGCAAATGTTGAATATGATCTTTTCCTGTGGGGAAGACAAATATCTTATTTTAGTGATATTGATCCGAATTATAATAACCCCGAAAATGAGCAACTAAGGGGTTATGGTGTCAGGGGCTCAATAACCATTGCAAAAAAAGGTGAAAAGATGGATTTCATAATAGAACCTTATATAAGATATTGGAATATCAAAGAGTCTAATTATTCAATACTTACTTATAACAACATCCCTGTGAGCTATGGTATGGAACCGAATAATGACTCTACAGAAATTGGATGCAAATTAGCAGTAACGTTTTAATGGCGGCCATCTTCCCAATAAATTTTGATGACCTGCATACGGTTACTCTGCCGGCCGCTTATCCTTAATTAATTATTGCCCTTGTGGTTTTAAAATAAATTTGTCAGTATACCGGCAAATTTATGGGGGGTCTGTTATTGATTTACTTCCGCAATGTTAATCTTTCTTTTTTAGAGAAAAAACTGTTCGATAATATTAATTGGACAATTCATTCCAGAAGCCGCATCGGTCTGGTTGGCGAAAATGGCACTGGCAAAACAACGCTGTTTCGAGCACTCCTCGGTCAAGTCCATCTTGATTCCGGTGCGATAGAGATACCCGATAGAAAACATAAAACCATCGGTTATTTGCCGCAGGATCTGGTGGAACTGGAATCTGTGAACCTTATCGAGTTTCTAAAACAAAAAAGCGGTATTGCCGCTCTGGAAGAATCCATAAAGGATCTGGAACATAAAATCTCCGGGGTTAAACAAAACACATCCGAGTATAGTATGCTTTCTCAACAATATTCCGATGCGCTGGCTCACTTTGCCGCTATGGATGGTTACGCTTTTGAAGCCAGAGCCAAACAGGTGCTCAAAGGTTTTGGTTTTAAAGAAGATGATTTTGCGAGAGACTGCACATTATTCTCAGGCGGCTGGAAAATGCGTATTCTGCTCACATCAATTCTTCTGGCAAGGCCGGATATCATGCTTCTGGATGAACCGACCAATCATCTGGACACGGAAAGCATGGAGTGGCTGGAATCTTATCTTAAAGATTACCCCGGAACAATTATCGTAATTTCACATGACCGTTTCTTTCTCGATAAAATAGCTCTTCAAATTGCCGAGCTTTCCGCCTGTCATATTCATATTTACAAAGGTAACTACTCTCACTATTTAAACCAGAAAGAAATACGCCTTGCTGCTTTGAAAAAAGAGATGGACCTGCAGAAGGCGCAAATTAAAAGAATTGAAGAATTTATAGAACGTTTCCGTTATAAAGCAACCAAAGCCGCTCAGGTACAAAGCCGCATCAAAATGCTGGAGAAATTTTCCGCGGTGACGCTGGATGCAAAAACTAAAAGTGTTACCATGAAATTTCCCGAAGGGAAAAAAAGCGCTAAAGAAGTAGTTAAAGCAATTGACCTTGGGCATAATTATGGCAGCTTGAATGTATTTAACAATCTGAATTTTACTTTGTTTCGCGGCGACAAGGTGGCTTTTGTCGGAGTTAACGGTTCCGGCAAATCAACGCTATCCCGTCTGTTGAGTTTGTCGGAACAGCCTTCCCGCGGATCGGTAAAATACGGCGATGGCGTGAATATGGCATTCTTTTCACAGGAAAGTTCGCAAAATTTAAATTACGAAAATACAATCCGGGAAGAAATAGATTCCGTGCCGACGCATGCATCCGATCAGGAAAAACGAAATCTGCTGGGCTCTTTTTTGTTTTCGGGAGATGATATTTTCAAATCGATATCCGTACTCTCCGGTGGCGAGAAATCACGTCTGGCTCTTTTGAAAATTATGCTTCTCGATACGAACTTTCTTATTCTTGATGAGCCGACGAATCATCTCGATTTAAAGACCAAAGATATTTTTCAAAACGCGTTGATCAACTATCATGGAACTGTCGCCATCGTTTCGCACGATCGCTATTTTCTGGATAATCTCGTCAATAAAGTTTTTGAACTCAAAGATGGGACTATTAACGATTATCACGGCAATTATTCTTATTTTATCGAAAAACGCAACCAGGCAGTTACCCCAACCACGGATGAAAATATTTCGCAACCCTTACTAAAGGATCAGGCGTTTAAGACAAAAGACAGAAAACGTCTGGAGGCGGAAGAACGAAATAAAACTTATAAGATCAGAGCGGCATTACAGAAAGATCTGTCAGCGGTAGAGAAGAAGATCGCATCGCTGGAGGCGAAAAAATCCGGGCATGAGACATCCTTGTGTGATCCTCAAACACACAGGGATTCCGTTAAAATTAAAACAATTAATCTGGAATTAAAAGACATTAACGCGGAACTGGAACACTCCTATAACATCTGGACGGAATTACATTCAAAACTGGAGGAGTTAACCCTGGTGAGTACTGAAAATAATATCAACTAACACGCATTCCAGGCCAAGGGGTATGATATTGTATATTTCAACCACCGTCCAGAATTGGCTTTTCCATATTCTGATACCATGTTGCCGGATCGGTTAGGAACAATTCCGTTTCGCACAGGGAAAGAAAATGCTGCCGTTCAATACTGGCTATTAAATTAAAAAATTTCTCTTCTTTAGGATCGGTACTTTCCTTTTCCAGTTTAGTATACAGCGCCATGCCCCTTGCCTCGAAATCAATCGCGGTGCGAATCGCTTTCAAATCGTCTTCATTGCCTTTGAAACGGGCGGCCTTTTTATCCGATAAAGATTTTAAAATGCTGCCGGCCAAAGATTTTCTTACTTCTAACGGAACTGTCGCCGGCCATTTTTTTTTCATTTCCCATTGATCATGCAATTTTTTTAAAACGTCATAATGTTCTTTCTCTTCGTCGGCGATTTGTTTGAACATATTTTTACCGGCTAAGTTCTTTGTTCTGCGCGCATTGGCCAGATAAAAATCTCTTTCTTTCTGTTCGTTTTCTAAAGCAAATTTCAAGGCGTTTAATCTTTTATTCATCTTGATCCCTCCCTTATCCGGACGTCCAAGTTATACCAAGTCGTCCTCTTCCTCTAACTTTGTTGGCGTCGTCATCGGCTTCCTCAACGCATTTGTCAGCTGCGCCATTATCGGGTTGCTAACCGGCAAAGGAAGGGTTTGTATTTTATTGTGCTCCCTTTCCAGTCGTACTACCGGAACATATGCGCCTGCGTAGTTTCATCCTTGCCGCCTCGTTATCCTTTGGGTACAACCTGGTGTAAATAAATAAAGTTATTCTATAATTGATTATAGAAGATATTCTTGATTAGTTCAACACGTATTTCTAAACGCAATGAATAAAATAATGCTTATTTTGCATGTGAGGCTGGATTTAATCTATAGGAGGCAGATTTTTTTCCTTAATGTCTGAAACATATTCGGCAATATTTGTACAATGGTCGGAAATGCGTTCCAGATGGATGAGCAGTTCGATAAATATAACTCCCGCCTCGGCGGTGCAAAGACGGTTATGAAATCTTTTGAGGTGTTTATTCCGCGCTTCTTTCACTTTAACATCTATTTCTTCCTCCCGCCGGATAAGGCCGTTGATTTTTTCATTATGAGGAGCTTCGACCAGTGATATGGCGTCATCAAGATTACAATTAACCAAAGTGATTATTTCCTGCAATTCTTTCATGCCTATTTCGGTAAACTTGATTTTCCCCTCGTCTTTCTGTGTGGCCAACTCGGCTATCCACATGATATGATTGCCGATGCTTTCAATATCTCCGGACATTGCCGTAAAAGCAAAAACCTTTTTCGAAAGTTGTGTCGAAGTATGTTTGGCCGATATTCTCCATAAGAACCTGACTATTTGATCGTGCAAATTATTAACGACCATCTCGATATAAGAGATATCCCGTCTCTTGCCCGCCTGAGGGAAGTTAACCAAACCGGCAGCGCTTAAAAACATTTTCCGCGTAAGATTAATTTCTCTCTGCAGTTCCTTTTGTACATTATCGAGCGCTTTTCCCGAGTTGGATAAATACTTACGATCAAGAAATTCCGGCCAGATAGGCAAGGTTTCATCTTCTCCACGCAAGACTTTTTGCATTAGAGCGGCAAATGGCCGCAGAAAAAAAATAAAGATAAACATAATAACAAGATTAATTAAGAAGTGCCCCAGTACAATCTGTTCGGCAACGCTCGAAGACAGGCTTCTCAATATAACCAGAAAATACGGCATAAAAAGAAAACATATAGAAACACCAATGCACTTGAAAATTAAGTGGGAGAGGGCGCTTCTTTTACCACTTACCGTTGCCACCGTTCCGGCCAGAAGCGCTGTGACAGTTGTGCCGATATTGGCTCCCATAATCACGGGCAGCGCATTTTCCAGTGAAATTAAATCCTGCTGCGCTAAAAGAGCCATAATGCTAATGGGTATAGCCGAAGCGTGAATGATTCCGGTAACCGCAATTCCCAGACCAATGCCTAAAAATGGATTTTGAGTCTTTGTGAACAAGTTCAGAAAAGCCGGAGAATATTTTAAAGGCTCTACAGCCTGACTGATTAATCCCAAGCCGAAGAATATCAATCCAAAGTAAAAAATTATCTGGCCGGCGATTTTCCACCTGCTTCGATCAATTAACCATAAAAGCCCGCCTATCGAAATAAAAAGAGGCGAAATTTCCGTAAAATGCCAAACAACAAATTGCACAGTCAAGGTCGTGCCGATATCGGCGCCCAGGATAATAGCCAGAGAACTGTAAAAGCTGATCAATCCGGCGCTTACCAATCCAACGGTGAGCGCTGTAGAAGCGGAAGAACTTTGCAAAATAATGGTCGAAATTATACCGGTGAAAAGTCCGTAAAATGGTTTCTCCACGGCATATTTAATGTATTCTTTTATGCGGATATCAATTATTTTCCGGACGGCAGAAGAGAGATTGACCATGCCGACTAGAAATAAAACAATGCTGCTGATAATGATTAATATTGCTTTCATTATTGGGCCCTATTTATCATTTGCACAAGTGAAGCCACATAGTGCCGTAGCGCTAGCTGTGTTTTGAAATTCAGGTTCGCCTGTTTAATGCGTTAAATATCGATTCTACACCTTGCCGGAATTTCCCGTAAGAATACGGGAAATTCAATCCGGCTTGATCTCAATCGACTTTTTTAAACATTTTCCCTTTTGCGCTGCATACCGGACAAGTGTCCGGAGCTTCTTTTTCTGAAGTATAGCCGCATACCGGGCAAATGTAATAGCTATAAGATTCTTTCGAAATTTCCAGTTTATCAAGCATCTGTTGATAGAGTCCGGCGTGAATTTTTTCCACGTCGTTGGCAAAAGTAAAAGATCGCTGGGCATCTTTATTTCCTTCATTTTTAGCTGTTTCAATCATTGCCGGATACATTCTTGTAAACTCATGAGTTTCTCCGGCTATCGCTTCTTGCAGGTTTTCCTTTGTGGATTTGATCCCTTTTAATGCCCGCAAATGGGCGTGAGCGTGAATCGTTTCGGCTTCCGCGGCCGCCCGAAACAACCTTGCCGCCTGCGGGAATCCCTCCTGATCAGCTTTAGCGGCAAAGGCCAGATATTTACGGTTTGCCTGTGATTCTCCGGCGAAAGCTTCTTTTAAAGCGTCTTCGGATTTAGACATAAATTCCTCCTTTTTTATTAAATTATTTAACATCACTTTTATTGATATTAAATAACAAATTATTAGGGATGTCTCAAGGAAAATACATTCTGACGGCCTCTGCCATGGTTTGATATACAAGTCCGGCATACTGACCTCAGTAACAATTTTAAAAAAGCTGTCATAAGGCATGTGACAGACTCGGATTAAAAATTGACAGAGGATTTTACTCGTTATTCTTATTCAACTTTTCGACAATACTCTGCAGCGGTATGTCTTCATCGATATCTAATATACGGTTGATATTTTCGTCGCTGTATTCGGACAAGTCGACGATTGGATATGCTGCTGTTGCGGTTTGTTGTTTTGCCGCAAACTTCTTCTGCGGCGGATCTTCCGTCAGCGGCGATTTATAAAAATCACTCTGAAATAATTCTGTGGACGGGAGAAAGATCTTACCATAAGATGTGAAGCCGGAGCGGGTTTTCAGATATTCTGTCAAGTAACGTTCGGCCGAAAACATACCATCGTTTTTCGATGTTTCTATGGTATTATTGAGTTGATGAAGTTTGTTATCGCGAATAATGTTCTTTACGGATTGGGTGCCGCGAACAATTGTCAGAACGGGAACACGCTGGCCGGCTTTTTCCAGGTGCATCAATTGCTGAACAACGATCCATGCCAGCGTTGATGATAGCTGATTGCGCACCTCGGTTTGAGTGTCTACCGGCACAGCATTGCACATGCGGTAGATGGCCTCTTCCGGAGTGGCTGCATGCATAGTGGCAATGACCAGGTGACCCGACTCCGCGGCATTGAGAGCCAGTCGCATAGTTTCCCCTTCACGCAGTTCGCCCACAATGATCACATCCGGATCTTCGCGCAGCACATCAATGAGACCCTGTTCAAAAGACAGCACGTGGGAACCGAGTTCACGCTGTTCGATGAAAGAATTTTTCGATTGAAAGCGGTACTCTATTGGATCTTCCAGGGTGATAATATGTGCCTGACGGTATTTATTGATGTCGTTGATAATCGCCGCAATGGTTGTTGTCTTACCTACTCCTGTAGGGCCGCAGATAAGGACGAGGCCGGACTTGATCCTGGAAATATCATGGAGAGAGTGATGGAGATTGAGCTCTTCGATTGTCGGTATATTACCCGGAAGAATACGGATCGCCATACTGATTCCCCGCACCGTGCTGAAAATGTTGATCCGGAGGCGGGCATTGCCAGTGGAAATAGCAAGGTCAACGGATTTTTTTTTCCGCAGTTTTTCCAGTTGCAGGGGTGTCAGAAGTTGTCTGGTCAGATCATCGATTTCCTGATGTGTCCACTTCACGGAAGCGTTAAATTGAATATCTCCACGCTTTCGCGAGACCAAAGGATGTTCGCCGGTGATATGAATATCCGACATGGACTCTTTGATCGCATTATTGATAACACTTTCAAACAGGTTCATAATTTTCACCGTCTTATTTTTTTATTGATGGATAAAATATAATTTTATACTTCCCGTAAAAAAAAGGCAACAAATACTTATATTACGGCTGACATCAGTTAATCTATTTTATGTAATATCCCGATACTCTCCACCGGCCATCATTGTCAAACATAGGTGTAACGGTTTCTATGGCAGATTCTTTGTTCTGAAAAGAAGTCTCAAACTGAATTACGACATACTGACCATCCGGAGCGCCAGGCAGCGTCGTTTTGTAAATGCTGGTTTTGAGTTTTCTTGAAATCATTTTTCCCAGAGGCATCCGGACTGACTGGAGCATTTGTTCCCACTGGTCCTGTTGTACCGCATTCTTGAAATACCCGGCTGCTTCCTGCCAGCTCTTCGAATATTTGCCTGTATCTACGAGAGTTAACCAATTCTGAGCAGCGCTTACGGCCTCTTTCTCTTTCTGCGCATTTGTTGCGCAGGATATACCGGCTAAAAGTATAATAGCAATTACGACTGCAACTAAAACGCGCCTTTTCATCTCAATGCCCTCCTTTCAATGACACATTCAGAGCCAACCTTTTTCTTTCCAGTAATCATATTCCCAACGCCACTTTTCTTTACGTTTCAACATAATCTGACGGAAATACGCTCTGCGCTGTTCCTGTTGCTTGACCTGGTCTGCAAATATTTTCTTTTTCAAGATAGCTCCGACAAGTGAATGTGCAAGATTTTCAGCCTCATTAAAAAGAGTAGAGCTTTCATCCAAAAGACCATCAACTTCGATGCAGCACGCCAGACTGCCTACCGTTTGCATTCCCGTATACTTAAGGACTTTTTCCATGTAATCGGCCGTTTCTTTTTCACCGCTTCCTCCGGCAGTGGAAACCACTGCGCCGTATTTACCCAGAAACCGCAGGCAATGAATAGCGTTTCCAAGGCGGTCGATCCAGTTTTTTAGTTGAGCTGTTACCTGGTAAATATAAACCGGGCTTCCCAACACAAGCCCGTCGGCAGCCATGATCTTGTCGAAAGTTACACCAAAGTCGTCTTTCTGAATGCAGTATCCTGTTTTATGACATCTGTCGCAGGCTGTGCATGGTTTTATTTTTAATTTTGTTATATCAAAAAACTCTATCCGGGCTCCTTTATCCATTGCGCTTTCCAACACCTTATTCACCAATTGTCCTGTGCGGCTGTTCTGCCGCCGCGGACTGCCGTTTATTCCTATAATTTTCATAATGCGACTCCTTTTATGGGAGATAGGGCACCGGGCCCGGATATTTCTAAACCGATTTTCCCAAATTCTAAAAACTGCTTAATCGAATCCTTAATATAACACTTAATATTATATCTTTGTCGCTCATTGATTTCCAGTTGAAATATCGCATGGACATGCATCATTAGAAAAACAACAGTACAAGAAGGTCGTTTGATTATTTATTTTACCTGAAAAGGTTCAGTGGTGGACAGTTGTCTAAAGTGGGGATTGCAGATTTAAAGAAAACAAAACTCATTGAGAGCGACGATACTGTGTCTTGTATAGCGCTCTTTTGGCAGTTATTATCTGAACCTGATTCTACAGAATGTCTTTATGAAATCGCAGGCGGGCAAACACCTTCGCTGGCTTTGGGGTATGCAAACAAACAGATAATGATGATTTCCCCTAAGCATCGAAGATTCTCCATGGCTTGCGGCGGAGAGCTTCAATTGACGGTAATCAAACGACTCCGGATCCGAGCTTGCCCTTCATTTGGGCAATATTGATGGCGACTGCAACTTTGGCAACTTCGGGAACGTCTGTCCGGATGTCTGTCCTGACTGCCTTCCGATCCTTCAGCGCGTAACGGTTAAGCCCCGACAGATGGATTGGTCCCATATAACGCTCCCAATCGATCAACCGTGCATCCACGGGAAACATTTTTTGATCCTCGGGCAGCACCCGTAAGGAAAGATCGATAAGTCCTTCATTGTGAAAAATGCATTTTGGCGAAGCATAGAATGAAAAAGTGACAGCCAGTTTCATCGTGGTGTTCACAAATTCCGTCACTTTATGGATCATGTTCTTCATTCCTGTCAATTTACAAATCCTGTCATATGCCGTAACCGCAATGTTGAGTCCTGACATCGCTATCACGAAGAGTCTCCGATCAATGATCCGGAAGTCACGGCTTGGTTTGCCTTTCGGGAACAGCCGATTATAAGCAGCATGATTCCGGTTGGCCTCTGACTGAAGCAAATGTTTCATACGTCCGACCGTGATTGGATTGGACGATCCGGTGGAGCACTGATAGAGTCTGTGTTTGCCGGGGAGGTCCAGAGCCTCGGCCGCAGCCAGGATTAAGCTATTGGCCACGAGATCCGCCGGAATGATATCAATGACACCTTTGGCGCGTGCCGGAAAGAAGGGAGTTTTTTCACGGGCATAGGCCAGAATAATTGCATCGGCAACTTTGATGCCTTCTACCCA
>JBEKUA010000009.1:0-10085 GCA_049515495.1 Smithella sp.
TTATTGTCCATGTATCGGCGTAGCAGGGAAACGCCGCATGCGCGAGAAGGAGCTTTAAATCCGGTAATGTATTGATAAGTTCCAGAATATCTCCATGCTCGTTAAATCCCAAGTGAATAAGAATCGGTTTATTCATGCGGACTGCCTGCTCGGCCACGGGCAGCAATTCGGAGGGATTATACCGGTGCCAGAAGGGATGCGCCTTGATTCCGATAAAGCCGGGTGATTTGGCCCATGTATTAATTTCCTTTAATGGATCATTTTTGCCGCGGGGATTTACAAAAACCCACCCATAAAATCTGCCCGGATATTTTTCGATCATGCTAAAGACCGGTTCATTGTCTGGATCCGGATAAATTTTATATATCTTGCCAAGTATGTTAATGGCTCCTTCGTCTGTAAAATTTGCCGCCGCTGCCTTTCCTATAAATCGGAGGGAGCTGTGTGTCAGTAGAAATTGGAGCATCCTGATAATAATCGGCGGAGTTTCGGGCAGCGGATCGACCATGCCGGCTATGAGAGCTATCCTCTCCACACCAGTTTCATCCATTCTGGCAATGAGATCAGAGGTCCTCAGCATGCGTTCATCCAGATGATAATGGCAGTCTATTACCATGGTTTTACATCCTTTTGATTTTGGAACTTTCCTTTATCGATTTTGCGTGCTTCAGATAAGCACGCGAGGATTAGAAGCTTCTTCTGAATAATTCCTTAATTGCTTTTTTGCCGCCTTCTTCAAGAAATCGCGTTCCTGTTCCGGTGAAATGAGGGTGACTGATTACCGGTTCATTTCCCTTTTTGCATTCTATCCAATCAAGACGGTTCCATGTGAACCAGAAATTGCGTTTTTGATCAAATACATATAGCGGCTTGTTGCATATCTTGCTGAATTCTGCTCCCCAGCCGGTGCCTCCTTTAACGGTTTTGTCTTCCAATATCTCTCCGATGACAAATATTTCCTGACCATTATTGATCTGATACCAGATACTTTGCAGAATTTTACGGAATGTCGGGTTATCCGTGTAACGCCGATTCATTAATTTAGAAACATATTCCAGGCTGATATCACCGTTTTTCAATTCTTCGTGATTAAGAACACGTAAACCCTGTGTTCGAACTATAATATGTCCGGGAAATGTAAAATTAATTTCTTCGATTCCCATTTGTTCCGCGTTGATGCCAAATTCCGCTTCCGCACCCTGAGCACCGCCGCTGAAAAGAATACAATCTTCTTTTTTCATGCCGATTATTTCTCCTGTTCCTTTTATTTATTATTTATGGATAAAGTATACTCATCGCCATGAGTTTGTCATTATACGTAATTATGCATATCAAAGAAATCAATTAATTGCTAATAATTTCCGGTAATTTGAATAATATATAAAATGCGGCTTAAATTATTTAATGATAATAATCCGTTACTGTTCCTGTTGAATATCCTTCTATTTACCTTGACCCTTAGTTTAATACCTGATAAATAAAAACAATCAGTTCTGAATGCAAGTTAAGTAACAATAAATTTATATTTTCACGCAATCTTACGGAGGCTGTAATGCAAAACGGCTACGCGGGGAAATTTTTACAGGTTGACTTAACCAGTCGTGTCCGTTCCAATTTCACAATCGATGTCCAGTTTTGCCTTTTAAAATTACAAAACAAACTATATAAAAAATAATGGAGGATGGAAAATGGCAGAATCATACAAAGCGTTTACTCAGGAATGGATGGATGCGTGGAAAAAAATAATCAACGAATCTAAAGAGTACAAAGAAATTGCCAAAGAATGGGAGGGAAGCGTTTCCATAACGGTCAATGCCGATCCTTCAAAAAACGTCCCCGAACCCGTTTACATGTTTACGGATTACTGGCATGGCGATGCGCTTGAATTTTTAATCTGTGACGCCGCCAAAGCGCAAACGGCTAAATTCGTCATGAGCGGTGATTACTCGCGCTGGAAGCAAGTCGCCAAAAAAGAACTCGACCCGACCAAAGCGCTGATGCAGGGAAAGCTGAAATTAAAGGGTGATCTGACCTATGTTGTGCGCAATGTCAAAACGATCAACAAAGTGGTCGATCTTTTGACGGAAGTAAACACAATATTTCCCGACGAAGTTTAAAACTTTGTCTCTGCAATTAAGAATATATAGTTAAAGAATCTACCGCCGGTGAATAGCGATCCGGCAGGATAAGGAGAACGTTATGGTTTACGATGACAGTTTATCTTTTGTTTACTTTGGCCCGACAAAAATTATTTTCGGCAGCGGCTCATCCACGTCGGAGCTGGAATCCGAAATGAGCGCTCTGGGTTGCTATCGAGCCGTCGTAGTTACCGATCCGGGAATTATCAAAGCGGGTCTCTCGGAAAAAATAGTGAAAACCCTGGGCGATAAATGCGTTGGAGTATTTAGCGATGTGCCTCAAGATACAGGCATTGATGTTGTCAACCGTGGCGCCGCCTTTGCCAGAGAAAAGGGCGCGGATATCGTTATCAGCATTGGAGGCGGCAGTGTGATTGATACCGCCAAATGCATGTGCATACTACTGACTGAAGGCGGGTCTCTGGCTAATTATGAAGGCATCCAACTTTTAACACGGTTGCAGACGCCGCATATTGTTATCCCGACAACAGCCGGAACCGGAAGCGAGGTTACCTGGGTAGCGGTAATCTACGATAAGGATAAAGGGCAGAAAATATTAATTGTGGAAACATATAACGCGCCGCGCGCGGCCATTCTCGATCCGCAACTGACGTTGAAACTGCCTCCGATACTTACCGCATCCACGGGCATGGACGCCATGACCCATGCTATAGAGGCAATGACATCCGTGCAGCGCGAACCTATGGCCGATGCCATGGGCCTGCATGCCATCCGGCTTTTGAGTACTTACCTCCCGCAGTGCATAAAAGACGGCAGTAATTTAAACGCCCGAGGGCAGGTACAACTGGCGGCAACGATGGCGGGGTGGTCATTCGGTAACGCGATGGTCGGGCTGGTACACGCAATGGCTCATTCCATCGGCGCTGTCGCTCGCGTGCCGCACGGAGTTTCCTGCGGTATCCTGCTGCCATACTGCATGGATTTTAATATTAGCGATGGCGATCAGGATGCCATCGATGTTTACGCCACAATCGCGCAGGCGTTGGGCGTGAGCACACGCGATGATGAACCGAAAAAGGCGGCAACAGCGGCAGTAAATGAAATATTTGCTTTGCTTAAAAAAATCGGGCATCCGCTGAAGCTTTCGGAATTCGGCGTAAAGGAAGCAGATATAATCAAAGCGGCTGATCTAAGCATCGCCGATGGCGCTATTGTCAACAACATCCGCTGTGTTTCAGATAAGGATGAAGTTCTGGAAGTTTACCGCAAAGCTTTGTAACTTTTGATGGAGAATATATGGAACTGAATATAACCAATAATGCGGCAGATGTTCCTTTTTCTTTCATTGTGCAGGATCTTCTGACCGGCAATATCGAAAAATCAGAAGCAAAGTTCGCTGTTTATAAAAAAATGCGCGGCATTGCAGCAATAAACTTGCAGGATATTGAAACGGCGATAAGTCTTCATTTCAATCAGGGCAAACTTACCATAGAGCAGGGAGTCAGTCCGGACGCGGCCGTCATAATTAATACGCAATCGGATAAAGTAATGGATTTAAACATGCTCCGTGTGCGCTGGGGCCTGCCGTATTATTTTGATGAAGCGGGTAGAAATGTTCTCGGTTTGCTTTTGGGCGGTAAAATAAAAATCAAGGGACTTTTATCTCATCCGGTATTGCTTACGCGACTCACTATTATTATGTCGGTCATGTAGCCCGGATTTGGGTTTTTATTATTGATTGAGAAGAGATGTAGGGATCAAAGAGCCAGGCCTTTGCCTGGCTCAAATTCATGGGTGTTGACCACTTCATCCAACAGCAATTTACTTGCCTGTATTTTTATTGCCACATCATTGTTCATTGTTTGCCCCCGTAATAAATAAAGGGCATCCAAATATGTGAATGGATACGCTTTTTTTTTACTCAAAAATAGCACAGATTGATTGATTTTATCACAATCGCCACAAAGTCAGTCAGAAAAGCCTTTCTTAAAAGTTGTAACTACGTGATTCATTTGGTGCCCCTGGCGTGAGTCGAACACGCGGCCCACGGATTAGGAATTCTAAAAGTATAAAAATTTAACCCCTCGATTTTAGGTCTGATTTCCCGTAAATGCCTATAAGCAATCGGAAAAAACGATTCCGTCTGTTGCTGTCTCTTCTATCTGTTCTTATTCTTTTTCAATAATTCTATCACAATTTTATCACGGCGATAACTAATCATACGATGACGAATTGCCTTAAATAAAATGTTACCGAAAGAATTTGCACAAAAAGAGAAATATATTTGTTATTTTGCCATTCTTCTATTGCCCAAGTCTATGCAAAAACATCTTTAAAATACTTCTGAATGGCTCATCTGATATTGCGCTATACCCTGTAAATGGATGGTCAAGAAAATAGATGAGGTAGAGCGCCATTGAGTTGATAATTGTATAAGCCGACGTCATAAGGCAATGCGTTTTTATATGTTTCGATCCAAATAGTAGTGTGTATGTAACTGATATTATCCCACCAACTATTAACACAAGCCATAAAGCAAGAGGTGTCGATGACATGCTGCTGAACCGTCGCAGCCGCCGGTACTCTGTCATGGAGTTAAGCTGGCTCAAAGATTCTTGGTACATGTAAGGGTTTTTGATCGTCTTAATGTCAACGTTCATATATGCATCCCAGATAGCCCTGTGCGCATCTCTGCTGTTGGCTGGACCACGTACTCCGGTAGCCATTAAAGGCCACTCTTCCTCAACAATTGTTTTTGTATAATTGGTTACTGCAACACGAATGTTTTTTTTCAAAGGATCGTCGAAAGCTCCAGCATCCAAAAAAAGGGCGGCAATCTTATTCGCCTCTATTTCAACATTTTTCCTAGTTGTGTCATAAGAACTCCATGAAGAAAAAACAACAAACGCAACTATAACTGCGTAAATTATCCCAAAGGCATTGAATATTGCACTTGCCATATCATGATCCTCTTTTATATTTTCGAAATGGAGCAATTTTCTAATTATCACAATGCCTAGTATAACAAACACCACAGAAACTATTGATATTAACATAAATGAGATAATCGGATTATAATGTAATAGATAAATCATTCTTTTAAAACCTCTTATAAGTATTTAGTGACCTATCTAAATACTTGTACCACATTTAAAGTTTGAGTTCAGCCATTTTTTATTTCTCAATTCAGGTATGCCGATGTGAAAAAAATAATTCTTAATTTGTAATAAAATCATCATTACTACGTTTACTTCTATAGGATGCCGACGGGATTTCCAAATACGCCGCTAAAACTCTACACAGGTAGTAGATGTGCAAAAATAAATATTTTTGGTTGTTCTAGATGTTAATGATCTTTTTTTGTGAGCAAATATTCAGTTTTTAATCCTGTTAGCATGGTCCATAAAGAACGGGTGAACAACACCATCGAACGCTGGTTGACTTTGGATGAGGAGAAGAAGCTTCTTTTTTCATCTCCCAGATGGCTTCAAGAAATCATTGTTTTTGCGATTAATACCGGTCTGCGTGAGAGTGAAATATTGGATTTAAAATGGTCACAAGTGGATTTTGACCGGCGAACAATGATTATTCTTGAACAGAAGAACCGGGGTGTTGATACATTGCCGCGTAATGAAACTGCTTTAAATGTATTGTTAAGTAAAAATGAAGCCGAACACACTGCTACAGGTTTAGTTTTTACAAATCCAAAGAAGGAAAGAATTGGCACCAGTCACTTAATAAAATCATTTCATAAAGCTATAAAGAGATCGGGTATTGCTAAACTTCGCTTTCATGATTTACGACACACTTTTGCTTCAAGATTAGTTCAGGGTGGTGCTGATCTTTTTTCTGTCCAGAAGCTTGGACGTTGGAAAAATACATCTATGGTGATGAGATATGCTTATCATCAGCCGGAGAGTTTACGTTCAGCAATTGAGGTGATGGACAAAGTCGGAAACGGAATTATCGCAAATTTATCACAATCACCAAAAAATCAGTCTGGGAAACAATTTTTAAAGGTTATAACTAATTGATTTTACTTGGTGCCCCTGGCGTGAGTCGAACACGCGGCCCACGGATTAGGAATCCGTCGCTCTATCCTGCTGAGCTACAGGGGCAGCCATTTTGAAGAATTTGTCGCGATTTAACATTCTTTCAAAGCGCTGTCAATCATAAGAAAGATACGTCCGGGGAATGTTTCACAATGCGTTATAAATAGCAATAATTTGCTTATCTTTATACCACAATGATATTTTAACTTTGTTTGGGTTCGAATTGGTTCTTTGCCGACCAGAACGCCGGCAGGTGGCGTAGTAAATACATAAGGCTTTTACGATGCTGCCAAATGCGTTTGCGAAATTTTTCGCGCCATACTTTATCGGAATAAAAACGCTTTACATGCTCGTTGTATAGTTGATCGAGTCTTTCCCTGGAAGCAATCCCTTTGGGCACAAAAACAAAATTCAGGCAGTTCATCAGGCGCCAGTCTTCATTGAAAGCACCTTCGTCTTTTATGGTGCCCCACAACGGCGCGCCGGGAAAAGGCGTGAATTTGGCCATGTTCATATCGTCCAATCCCAGCGAAATGATAAAATCGGATGTGCGCTTAATTGATTCTTCCGTCTCACCGGGCAGGCCCATCATAAAAAGTCCTTTGGCGCGTAAACCCGCTTCCTGAATCCGCCGCACAGTATTACTCACATCATCAAGCGATATGCCTGATTTATGTCTGGAGAGCATTTCCTGATCGGCCGATTCAACGCCCAATGAAACCATCAGGCATCCGGCATTTTTAAGCATCTTTAGTAAATCGTCATCGGTGTAGCCCACGCGCACGGCACAGTTAAAATTAATTCCCAGAGGATAGCGGCTGAGTTTTTCGCAAAGCTCAACAATCCGTTCGCGATTGGCAGTAAATAAATCATCATAGATGTTGATATGCCGCACACCGAATTTTTCTCGTAAATATTTCATGTGTTCGTATATGTAAACGGCAGAATTGTAACGAAAGCCTTTTTTGAAAACGGAGCGGTCACAATAGGAGCATTGATACATGCAGCCTCGCGAGGTAATCATCGTGGCTCCGGGAGTATTGATGTAGCTGAATAATGGCAGGTGGTAATCGCCGGGAAAACCTTTAAGCTTTTCATAGGCGGGAAACGGCAGAAAATCTAAATCCGGTATTTTCGGACGCGGATCATTGGTAATAACGTCCGCTTCACTCCGCCAGATCAATCCTTTAATTGCAGCGGGGTCAAAATCACAGGCAAGCTCAGCGACCGTTGCTTCGCCCTCTCCGGCAACAAGAAAATCAAAAGCCGAATAATCCCGCAGAAGCTTTTCCCCCAAAGCGGAAACATGGACTCCTCCGCAGACCGTTATAATGTCACGAGAATTTTCTTTGATTTTTTGCGCGAGGTCGGCGGCATCGGGAAACGATGAAGTCGTTGCCGAAAAGCCGACAATTTGCGGTTGATAGGATAAAATTGCCTGAGCCTGCTTTTGCAAATCAAGCGGAGCATCAAGGCCAAGGCAATCATAAACATAAACATCGTGGCCTTGTTCTATAAGATAAGCCGCAATGGAAAGCAAACCCTGCGGCACCATCCTGTTGGCAATATCGGTAATGTCGCGCTTTCCGGGGAACCAGTTAAATCCCCGCGGATGCACAAGAACGATTCGTTTTTTTTGTTCAGAGGAAACCATGTGTAAAAATACTTTCCCCGCACAGGCAGGAATACAGGTGCTGTTACTTATAATGTAATTTTATGTAAAAATACAATTCCGCCGGTACTATACCTTTTTATGAATTGTTTTTCCAATGAATGACTCAAAATGATACCATTCAAAGGGATGCCGGGCGGCAAAACGGGCAAGATCGTCGGCGTAAGCCTGCGCTGATTCCTGTACCACTTTTTTTCGATCCGCGCGCGAGGCGGCCGAAATCTTTCGTCCTCTGGAAACTTTAATATGGTATTTCCCGACAGCTTCTTGATAAACAAAAAAAGTTAAAATTGGCGCTCCCGTCATCAAGGCGAATAAATGCGGCGTATCCGGAAGACGCGCCTCATGCCCCATAAAATCCACAGTGACATAACTCTGCCTGCCCCAGAGACGGTCGCCTGCCATGGACACAATTCCGCCTTCTCGCAGGAAATTGATTCCCTCGATCAAAGCAAAAGGCGACTTTTCGTCCTCGGACGTCGCTACGATTCTGATGCCGCTTTTAGCCAGAATCTCTTTCTGAACACGTTCCATCTGCTCTTTTTGTTTTGCGCCCAGATAAAGCATAATAGGCATCCCTTTGCTGTTAAGAGTTTGCGCTGCCAGTTCCCAGTTGCCGATATGCGACATTAGTAAAATCGCCCCTGTCTTTTTTTTCACAGCCTCTTCCAGATATTCCCAGCCTTCCTTGACGAATTCGATATCTTCTTCCCCAAGCCGGATAAACCGGTGGACATAGATACCGGTAAAATTATGATATTGCTTCCACGCGCAATAGAGATGATAGAAAAAGCCGCGATCGGGAAACAAAGCGCGATAGAATTTGCAGCTGGCTGCCACACGCGTCGGGAAAAGAAAATAATATCCGGTGGCTATAAACCAGGAAAATGTACGGAAAAACCACATTCCCAACTTGCGGGAAAGATAAATCGCTATTTTATAAGAAATTTTTTTCATTTTGTTTATTATCGCCCAGACGTTTTTTGAGTGTCGTGGCGATCTAATACGTATACGACGATATTGCTATTTCATTACCTTACGACTTCTTTCCCACAAACCATTTTTCTTCTACATGAGCGGCTGACGAAGCATGAACCTTGACATCAAATCCGGCAGCGGTCATGAAACGGGCAATCTCGTTTTCCGGACGGAATCGTTTTCCCATACCTATTATTTTTAAATGAGCCGCTTCAATCCATCGTTTCCACGGGACCTTTCTCTCCGAAGGAATGGTTGCGCGAATCAAAAGCGTGCCGCCTGCCTCAAGTTTTTCATGAATCCGTCGCAAAACCAGTTTAAATTCTTCATCATCAATCATATGCAGCATGTCCAGCATGAGCACGTAATCAACAAGCCCTTCTATAACAGGTAAATCCGGTGCGCGACCTATTTGCACACTGCCGCGGCTGCCAATGGCGTAAGAGGCGTTAAGCATCCGTACTTCATCCGGCTCCAGGCCGTAAACTTTAGCTTCGGGATAAATTTCCAGAAGCCAGGTAGCGGGAATTCCGTAGCCGCAGCCGATATCAATAATCCTTCTGGGATTTTGCACATACATGTCCAACTCTTTAAACATCGGGTCTATCATCATTTTCATGCGGGCAAAAACCCGCGGATAAGCGGCCAAATGCCTGTATCGTAAAACAGTCCGGCGTAAATGCTCATAAGAGCCAACCGTAAAAGGGCCGACGGGATAGGTAACCGAAGAAAAAATTTTCTTCATCAGTAAAGGCAAAATGAAATACACACCCAGAATGGAATAGCCGATTCCCAAAAGAGATGTAATGCCGATGCTCTTTAGAAGCGCGTGGCTGGCAAAGGCCAAAACACCAAAACCGATCAAAGTTGTAAAAGATGCCAGAAACATGGCGAGTTTAACCGTATCCATTTCCGGCAGGCCCTCATCATGATAGCGCTGATAGAAGCAGGCATAATAAATGGAGTAATTGATTCCCATGCCCATGATCACAATCCACAACATGATGCCAGGGATATCCAGCGGATGACCGATTAATTTCAACGTGCCCAATGTTGCGATAAGCGCGAAGGTAATGGGCGCGAGCACGGCAATAGCGATGAGCCAATCCAGGTAATATATAAATACGATAAGCGTAGTGCCGATACCGATAATGATGGCAATTTGAATAAAGATATTTTTTAGAAAATCTCCCAGTCTTTTGTTAAATAAACCGACATCGAATAATTTAGCCAATCCCGTGGGGATCAGGCGTGAGAAAAAATCCTCCGCGTTATAATTTTTGC
>JBEKUA010000010.1:0-9766 GCA_049515495.1 Smithella sp.
ATTAAAGTTTGTTGATATATTGAGACATTTATCATTAGCTTCATTAATGATATTAGCCGATATGCAACCTCTTTATGAAAATAAAATTAAGAGACCTAATAGATCAAACTCAAATTTAGATATCAATCCACTTGTTGATATCGATAAAATTGCACAAAAGTTAAGTCATAAATACCACCCATTTCTAATAAATTCTGCTATCTATGAAATGGAAAGTCAAGGATTGTTCAGTAATATTCATGAGTGGCATAAAACAACAAACGGTACATATGTTTCGGGAAGTGGTTTTGCCACTGCATTAGCATATACAGATTTTACATGTAGATTTGTTGAATTTATAACCTTGAAAGAAAATCTTAAATTGACGGAAGATAATAATAATTACTAAAAGAAGAAGAGGATTTAATTATGAGTAAGGTAACAGTATATTGTTTCAAAAAATATAGTATATTGAAAGACGAAGAAATTTTGGCACCGCGAATGGCAACGCTGGAAGCAATCAAGCAATTTCAGTGCATTCCGCTTATGGATACAGGTAAAGAAGTCGATTCATCTGAACTTACGGGAAATGGTGAATATCCAAAAATATTTACAGTTGTTTATGCAACTCAAGGTTTCCCCGCTATAGATCACAACACAGTTGGAAAGATGATAACGCGTAAATATTCTTCCCTTGAAGGTGCTAAAGCAACTGGATTCCCGATAGAAGATAGATATATATTTGCAAGCATGGAAGTATGCGGAGGATTCTGGATTAAAAAATTAAATGAGCAAGAATGGAAATTTATTAATAAAAATGATTTAAAAAATTTTGATTAATAATCGAGCTGCGTTGAAAATATGAAATTAAAGGAAATACTTAAATTAACATAAATCTGGGGATAGTGCCTGAAGCGCGATACGGCGGCACCTCTGTGCTGTCTTCTCCGTAATTATCATGTGTTTATGTAAAAAAGAATCTTTAGAAGTTGTCTGGAATAAAAAATAAATCATTATTTGTGCTGCTAATTTGAATTATTTCAAGTTTATCATAGGTAGGGATAAGATTCTTGAGACGCTCTTTGATAGACGTATGAACACCAGTTGGATACTGTAAATATACTCGGCGAAGATCAGGATCAATTTTTTCAAAAATAAGCCTATCAATTTCGCGATTAAAGTACGGGAAGGAATATCCAATCACTACAAGATCAGAAATGCCCGTCAATCGAATTAACCCTTTATTTTTAAGTATTGTATTTGTGCGATCTTCCCATGCAAAACTGATTTCTGATACCGTGGAAAGAGATTCGTTGTAAAGTTTTATGCCTTCTTCCCATGCCGGTTTATTTGCAGTATTCCAAACTGCACGAAATGAGTCACCAATGTGACCTGGTGTAATAGTGCCGCAGTGTCCGTTTATTCTATAAATACTCTCGCTAAATGTTATATCCTCAATGACATTATCTTCTTCTCTACAAAATCCGTAATAAGCTTTTTCTAATTGTGTATCATAATTCCAAGTAAATATGCGTAGATGTTCGGGTAAACTTACACGCAGACTGCTAGTTAATGTTTTTATGTTTGCTCGATATTCACCAGGTTTTAATACGCTTGCAAAGAATGCATCATATCGTTGATCTACATGATTCCTTGATTGCTCTATGACTAGATAGGCCGATAGTGCTGCTTTAAGTTTTTGAAGATTTTGATGATCGCCAAGAAAAAACAACTTTTTAGCAAATGTATCCACCGAAAAATGATGAGAAGACTCTTCCGCTAACCATTCAATAGCTCTCAATAAGTTATCACGATTTGCACCCCATACTGGATCGTCCGAGGGTAGGCGTGCACCTTGAGGACCAGCCGACTTTAGATCTTTGGCAAATAAAGGAAGACGTTCTTTAAACTGGGAAGCCAACGGGAGAACCTGGCAACTAGCGCCAGCACCTAATAAGTATAAAAAGACATCACCCATAATTTTTATTTGTCACCACTGTGCTGAAAATTGGGTACACAAAGAGGCGAAAATTAATTTTATAGTTACTTTAAAGTTTAAATCCCAATTTTTTAGCGAGATTATGAATAAGCTGACCGATGTTGAAGAAATCCATGACTCCCACAACGCCGCCGCAACTGGCACATTGAATAAATGTTAATTTGAAACTCGATCCATTTGGTTCAACTATTTTGATTTCAAATCGAGTGTTACCACATTTTATACAGGTTGATGTTGCCATAATTAGTCTCCTTAGTATGCTCTTTGAAAATTTATTCGTCGATGATTTTTTAGCCTAGCTAATCAATATACTCTCATCTTCAAGAAAGATTTGTAGCTCATCATCATCTATTATTTCGTTGGGCAAGCATACCTTCTTCGCAAATTTCTCAAAGTTGGCAAATAATGATATATCATTTTTGTGGCGATTGCGTTCTTGTTCGACATAAGACTTCAATATTTTCCACCAACGACAAGCATGAAAGCTAAAAGAATCCTCGGCTAACTCTTTTTCGATATATCCCTTTTCGTAGGCAATTCCTAGATCCTCAAAGAAATTTAAAACTGTTTCTGAAATTGAGGCATCTTTATCCTGAATATTAAGTTTTAATCGTATGGCTAGAATTTTTCTGGCTCCAATCATTTCATGTGAGTCAAATCTTTTTTGAAACTCAAGCCACGTTTGAACACGTATTTGACGAAATGATGCTTCCCGCGATTCCCTGGCCAGTTGGTATGTTGCTCTTACCATAAATGCCGTAAAAATGGCCAGCGCGACAGTGGAAATAGCTAATATAACAGTTGCAATAGCTAATATAGTAGTGTCCATGTTTATTTCTTTTTTAATTGGGGCTTTTCGTATTTTTTGAATGCCTCTTCCAGTAGGCGGCGGACGGCTTCATGGCTCGTGTTAATTATTAATTTTCTACTTTATTTTCTTCAGTGTCAATTAATACGGGGCACAGTGTTATTTTTGGTTTTGGCTTTGATATCTTTTTTGCTCGGATAATCTTTACATCTCCAATCTCTTCCCATGTTTCTAAAGAAATCATTTTTTTGATGTGCTCTACTAATTCTTGCTCGTCTATTTTTGTTCCGTATGTTTTTCTTAAATGTAAGCCAATTAGGCGCAAGGTGTTTTCATGAAAGATAGCTTGAAGGATACTTTTAGGTGAAAGTATTTTTAATTTTTCAAAATACTTATCAAGTTCACCTTTAATTATATTTTTTCTATGAAGCATAGATAATTTTGAGGCAGAGTCTTTTATATCATCTTCTAGAATATCAATAGACCAAGCCAAGTCGGGCTGTATTCCATCTCCCTCATCAAAGCTCAAATGATACATATTCCAATTTTTACCGTTAGTAAGTAATACCCAATGAACGCCTGAATTAGCAGCATAATTATTAGCTTGTTCAATATGTTTTTCCTTAAGCGGCGTTCCTGCTTGTTTTACTTCTATAAAAAAATGAACCTTGCCATTACAATGGATTGCATAATCAACATTACGTTCCTTAACAGCATGTTCCCTTGAGACTTCTGAAAAAACATCATAGCCAAGAACATTTTCAACAAACTTGCTGATCCTTAGAGACGTATCAGACTCATTCATCCCTTGATCATGTGCTTCTTTAAATATGTGTTGATATTTTTTTAGGTCTTTAGTGATATCGATGCCCATACTACCTCCAATTTTTAATAGAAATAAGTGTGGCTAATCGTAAAATGATTTGTTTTGTTGTTTGGTTGCATTAGATCATTTATCATCTTTTTGTCAACATATTTCTAGAAACAATAAATGCAAAACATTATTCCTCTAATTGTATAGAAGCAATGATACTATAAACCGAAAAGAAAGAATCTCTTGATCTAACACTAATAATTTCGACAGGTGTAACATTGCGCATAAGAAATATTTCTTTTTCATAAATATATGCTTTTGGATTTTGTCTTTTGTGAAAAATACTTAGTTTAATAATAGTATGGTGTTGCAATGAAGATAAGCGGACACAAGACAAGATCAGTTTTTGAGCGTTACAATATCGTAAGTGATAGCGATTTAAGGATGGCTGCACAAAAGCAAGAAGCCTATCTTCAAACGCAAATAAGCACAATTTCGTGCATAATCGACGATTTTGAGGATAAAAAGAAGCCGCCGTAGCGGCTAAGTCATTGAATAAAATGGTCGGGATGGCGCGATTTGAACGCGCGACTCCTGCGTCCCGAACGCAGTGCCCTACCAAGCTGGGCCACATCCCGACACGAAACGGACGATATAAAATTTATTCATAATTGTCCACTTTTTTATTTACTCTGAATTCACTTTCTGTAATTTAACAAAAACATATCATCCCCTGCTGTAAATATTTTTCCTTTCTTTAATTTATATAGGCAATTGTATTTTATTTCAGGGCGTGTTATAAAAAGGTAAATTTGTTGTGAAAAGGATAATCTGCGGATGATCATTTACGATTTAAAATGTGAAAAAGGACACACATTCGAGGGCTGGTTTAAAGACCGGCAAGCATGGACTTTGCAAAATTCGCAAAAATTAGTTTCTTGTCCGGTGTGTAATAGTTCAAATATTGAAATAACTCCTTCTTCTATTACAATTATGGGAAAGGATTCGCGGGTGGAAAACAAATTTCAGAACAAGGAACTTTCGCCCGTTAATGCCCTGAAAATGTTGCATCAGTATATTGATAAAAATTTTGAAGATGTGGGCGATAAATTTGCCGAAGTTGCCATAAAGATTCATTATGGCGATGAGAAAAAACGAAACATTAAAGGAACAAGTACGCCTCAAGAGGAAGAAAATTTAAAGGAAGAAGGCGTTCAGTTTATTAAAATTCCTCTACTGAAAATGGATAGTTAATCAATTTTTTGTCCGGCGTATTTTCTCAGAGTAAATTGATATTTCCCAACCCAACACGGGTTTTTTTTATTTTACAGGACTTCAGCAATGAGTAAATTTTACAAAAATGTTATCGAGGGCATTGGCAATACGCCGTTGGTGGAAATTTGCAGGCTTAATCCCAATAAAAAAGTAAAGATTTTTGCTAAAGTGGAAAGCGCTAATCCCGGAGGTTCCATTAAGGATCGCACCGCGTTATTTATGATTGAAAATGCGGAAAAAAGGGGAAGCTTAAACCATGATAAGATTATTTTAGAAGCAACCAGCGGCAATACGGGAATAGGTTTGGCAATGATTGCCGCCGTGAAGGGTTATAAACTTTGCCTGATGATGCCGGAATCGGCCAGTGAAGAAAGGAAAAAGATTCTGCGGGCCATGGGCGCTGATTTGTATTTCACTCCGGCCAATCAGGGGACTGATGGCGCAATCGAAGTAGCTTACAGGATGTTGCGCGAAAATCCGGATAAATATTACGGCACGGATCAATTTAATAATGAAGACAATATAGCCGCCCATTATTATGGCACTGCTCAGGAGATATGGGAACAAACTGACGGTGCTGTTACTATGGTCATATCAACCCTTGGGACCAGTGGTACGGCCATGGGAATTTCTAAAAGGCTTAAAGAACTTAATCCGCAAATAAAAATTGTCGGTGTTGAACCTTATCTTCAGCATAAGATACAGGGGTTAAAGAATATGCGGGAGTCCTACCGTCCGGGGATATTTAATAAAAACATGCTTGATGAAAAGGTAAATATCTTGGATGAGGATGCTTTTGAAATGTCCCGCAGGATCGCCCGTGAAGAAGGCATATTGGTGGGAATGAGTTCCGGCGCTGCCATGTTTGTAGCCGCGCAGAAGGCGCAGCAACTGGAAGATGGGTTAATCGTTGTTATTTTTCCGGATGGCGGAGAACGGTATTTAAGCACGGAATTATTCGCGTTTAAAAAAGAAATTTCTACTTTTAACCTTTACAACGCCTTCAACCGCCGGAAAACTCTTTTTAATCCGATTAAAATTGATGAAGTAAGTATGCATACCTGCGGACCGACAATTCATGATACCCCTCATTTGGGAAATTATCGGCGAATGGTGGTTTCCGACTTACTCTGCCGCTATTTAATTTATAAAGGGTATAAAGTAAAACATGTTTTAGATATAGTCGATTTTACCGATAAATCAATTACAGGCTCAGAAAAGGCGGCAATGGAACTTGCCGATTATTCCCAGAAATATTTGCAGGTTTTTATGGAAGATGCACGTATTTTGAATATTCGTCAGGATAATATCTATGTGAAAGCGTCTGAAAATATTGAGGCGATGTTAAAGATTGTCGAGAAATTGATTGATAAGGATTACGCGTACGAAAAACTGCATTCAGTCTATTACAATATTTCCAAATTGGCTGATTATGGTATTCTTTCCAATATAGATTCGGCAAAAACCAGGCAGGGGAAATCAATTGACCTTGACGATTATGAAAAAGACAGTCCGGCGGACTTTGCTCTGCTGAAGAGATCAAGCTTGGCTGAGTTAAAAAGAGGTATTTATTATAAGACTGTATGGGGTAATGTAAGGCCAAGCTGGCATCTGGAATGCGCGGCTATTTCTTATAAGTATCTCGGCGCGAATTATGATATTCACGTAAGCGGAGCGGATGAAACTTTTCCTCATTGCGAAAATATTTTAGCCATCAATAAAGCTTTTTCCGGCCATAATGGTCCTAATTACTGGATCAATGCCGAATTGGTAATGGTTGATGGCCGAAAGATGTCTCGTTCCCTGAATAACGCGTTGCCCCTGTCCCAATTAATACAAAACGGTTACAGTAGCAGGGATATACGTTTTTTTCTGCTGGGAGTGCATTATCGCAAGCCGGTTAATTATTCGGAGGGGGCTCTGCAGACAGCAAGAAATACTGTTAAGAAAATACAAACTTTCATTTGCCGGCTCAACGCTGTCAATAATGATAGCAAAAATGATTTTGCAGAAATCGATCAGTTGATCTATAATCTTAAACATGATTTTACGGCGGCATTAGATGATGATTTAAATATTGCCGGCGCGCTGGCAGCGCTATTTAATTTTATCGGTAAAGTGAATTCTCCTTTGACCAAAGGTGTCATAAATAGCGGCAACGCCGGGAAAATTCTTGCGGCAATGGAAAACATCAACGAAGTGTTGGGGATAATGGATTTTGAGGCTCAGACGGCTCAAGGGAAAATAAACGATTTGATCAGTAAGAGAGATGCTGCCAGAGGCGCTCGTAATTGGGAGGAAGCTGATTCCTATAGAGAGCAGCTGGCTGAACTTGGCGTTGAAGTTTTGGATACGTCCCAGGGTGTGATTTGGCGATTTAAGTAATAACCATGAATACTCTAAGAAAGTCAGTAATAGCCGGTTCCTGGTATCCCGGAAGTCCTTCGGTTTTGAGAAGGGATATTGAAGATTATTTCAATTCGGTATCCGAATTGAAATTAAAAGGCGAAGTTGTTGGATTAATTGCCCCGCATGCAGGATACATTTATTCCGGAAAAATAGCGGCACACGCTTATAACCCCATCCGCGAAGAAAAATACGATGTGGTTATTGTTGTCGGACCGAGTCATCGGGTTGCTTTTCATGGAGTGTCTGTTTTCAGGATGGGCGGTTTTGAAACGCCTTTGGGAATTGTTCCAGTTGCCGAAGACCTCGCTGAAAAAATTACAAATTTAAGAAAAATAGTAGTGGATATCCCGGAGGCTCATTTGCAGGAGCATTCTGTGGAAATTCAACTTCCATTTTTACAGGTAGCCTTGGGTGATTTTTCGTTTTTACCACTGGTAATGGGTGATCAGGACGCAAATACTTGCCAGGAACTTGCTGAGACAATATATGAAGCTGCACACGGCAAAAAAATATTGATAGTGGGCAGTTCCGATTTATCCCATTTTTATAGCTACAATATGGCAAAAAAAATGGATGCTATTGCTTTGGAATATCTGAAAAACGGTGATGCTGCGGGTCTTTTGCGAAGTCTGGAAAATGGAGAAGTTGAAGCTTGCGGCGGAGGCCCGATGGCAGTAGCTATGTTAGTTGCACATTTGATGGGTGCTGACAAAGCGCATCTTTTGAAATACGCCAATTCAGGAGATGTCACCGGTGATAAGAGCTCGGTTGTTGGATATGCGGCGGCAGTTTACTGCAAATAGAAACAACTATTTATGGCGTTTCACGTAATTTGGCGGGAAATCATATTTATAACTTTATTATGACTCTGAAGATTGAGTTTGATGAAGGAGCATAAAATGGAATTAACGGTTAAGGAAAAAGAAGTTCTTCTGGATATAGCCCAAAAGGCAATTACGGCCAGAATCAACCATAAGGAAATACCTGAAGTAAAAACTGATTCAGAAAATCTCAAGCAAAAGAGAGGCGCATTTGTAACTTTGAAAAAAAGCGGTCAATTGCGCGGCTGTATAGGTTATATTAAGGCGTATAAGCCGCTGGGGGAAACTGTGCAGGAGATGGCCATAGCGGCTGCTTTTAACGATCCGCGATTCCCGTCTTTAAAATCAGATGAACTTCAGCAGTTAACTTTCGAAATATCCGTGCTGAGCCCTTTTAAACGTATAAAAGATGTCAATGAAATTGAAGTGGGAAAGCACGGTTTATACATAGTTCGCGGATACAATTCCGGTTTGCTATTACCACAGGTGGCTATTGAATATAAATGGGACAGGGAAACTTTTCTAAAAGAAACTTGTCATAAGGCCGGATTGCCGCTGCAGGCCTGGATGGATGAGGAAACGGAAATATATATCTTTTCTGCAGAATATTTTGGCGATACAGATTGACCATTGGATTCGTAAGCGAGTAAACACCTTCACCTGTCGCAGACGAAGTAAGCGAACATAGAATGATAATTTATCTCAAGAATCGAAGATTCTTCGCGACTTTCCGTAAAGAACGTCAATATTCTTTATTGAAATTGTATTTAACAGGGTAGAAGATCAAAGATGGAGCCCCTGATAAATGATCAGACATTTAATGTTTAAATATTTAATATAAATGACTATTCCAAGGATATTCTTTTGATAAAACGTAATAAAGGCCTGGTCATCTTGATTTTTATTTTGGTGTTATTGGCAGGAATTATTTTGTACTCACCACGGTTTTTACTTTACTCTTCAGAGTATAAGAAAGCAGATGCGATAATCCTTTTCCTGGGGCCGGATTTTAAAGCACGTCAAAAAGAAGCTTATGGGTTGCTAAATGAAGGAATGGCCGATTACTTAATTATTCCGGCATATCATAAGACCTACGGAATTTATGATAAAGGGAAGGGGCAATATTTATTGCCTGATTTACGTTCAACCCAACCGGACAATGATAACCTTTTCCATCCTCCGGGCTTTTATGAGGACACGCATGTGGAAATAATTGAAGCTCAAAAAATAATGTCCGGATATGGGTTGAAATCAGCAATATTTGTCAGTTCACCATACCATATGCGCCGGATCAAATTAATCGCCATGAAGGTATTTGATCCCAATAAGGGTAATTTTTATTTTGTCCCGACGCGTTACGAAAAAGTTCCAGTTAACTATTGGGAATTATCGTCGGCAGACTGGAAAAAAGTGAGAAGGGAATACGGCAAAATACTGTGGTTCTTTATTTATTTTACATGGTCAGGTTTAGTCCATGACTAATATCTCGAAAGTCAGTTAAATAAAAACCCCCTTAAGACATTATATCTTAAGGGGGTAGGTGCCTATTTTATACTACAGATCATGTTATACAGGTAAACTAAACATCTTTTCTTTTTTCACAGGCTTCCTGATAGAGCCTCATGATGCAAAGGAAGAACCCCAGAAGAAAAAAGCCCAGC
>JBEKUA010000011.1:0-11386 GCA_049515495.1 Smithella sp.
GATTGGTTCGACGGCCACGGCATCCGGATTATTCGGTCCGCTGCAAACCGTGTCCAGACAAGACGGCGGATTAAACACCGCCATCGGCTACTTTTATCATGAGGATACATATCAAAATGATACGAGTCATACAATAAGGCAGAATGAAATTTATTCACAGGCAGCCTACGGCGCAAAAAATATCTGGGAAATATACGCGCGAATAGGGATATCTGATCTAAAAATATTTGATATTTTCAATTCCACAGATGCTTCCACCACGACAAACAAGAATGATTTTGAGGAAAACTGGAAATTTTTCGGCACTCTGGGGGCAAAGGGTTTTTATCCGATAAACAAAGTATTTGGAGTAGGCGTCTTTATACAGGGAACATCTTATTTGAGCAACTTTACGGATGATATTGTGGGAACAATCAGTGGCACGCCTTTTACAACCGACCTTAAGGTAAAAAATCTCTGGGACGTGAATTTCGGAGCCGGGCTTCAGGTCACCATCCCACACGATATCAAGTTATACGCGGGTCCATATATCTATTATTCGGAAGCAGAGATTTCTTTGGCATCCAATATTCCCGGCCTTGAATATTCGGCAGGAGATGTTTCAATTAAGAACAAGACAATGCTTGGCGGATTTACAGGACTGGATATACCACTTATCAAAGGATTCCATCTGAATATTGAAGGACAATTTTCCGACAGGTTTTCCGCCGGCGCCGCCATGAGCTACACATACTGATTTAAAAATCTGTTTACCGCGAAGGCACAAAAATCAGGCAAAGAAAATAAATCTGAGATGAATTTCATACCGTTTCGTTTAAAAGGAGGCTTGGGAATATGTGGGTCACGCCATGAGGGAGTAGCTAACCGGTAATGGAATGATCTACTTATGTTGTCGGGAATACACTCCCGTATTCTGACACCTGAGGAAGCCGATGACGCAGCCAACAAAGTTAACCAAAAAAAGCGAGTATCTTGCTAAAATAATGCTGGACGATCAGTGGCAATCAGAACTATAAATATACAACTATTTGTTATACGGGGGATTAAATGAAAATATTTGTTATCGTGGGCATGCCCGCAGCGGGCAAGAATATCGCCCGTCTTTATGCTGAATCTCAGGATATGATCTATTACGCTACAGGCGACATTGTCCGGGCTGAAGTCAAGAGGCGCGGTCTGGAAGCGGACGCCATTAATTCTTCCGAGGTGTCCGATGAACTGCGGGGCGAAGATGGCATGGGCGTTACCAGATTAGCTTTGGCAGAAATTCTTAAATCCAGCGTTACCGTGGGTTTTCTGGAAGGTATGCGGTCATGGCAGGAAATTGAACTGATTCGTGAAAAGGCGGATAGCATGGTGGTCGCTTTCATTACACCACGAAACTTGCGACGCGAACGCATTGTTTCCAGAGGCAGGGAAGATGATTCTCCTCAAGCTTTTGATGATCGGGATAAGCGCGAAATTGCTTATGGCACGGCCATTCCCATTGCCCTGGCCGATGCGTATATATTAAATACCGGATCCCAGGAAGATGCTACAAGCCAACTGGACGCTATCGTTCAACAAGAAATAGCAAAGTTGTAGGTTTGCATTCCTTTTGTTATACTGGCGCAGGCCGGTATCCAGTTTTCCTCCTCTTTAGTAAAGAGGGATGAGTGACGATTATTTTCATGTCAAACCTCCGAGTTTTTAGAGCGGACCAAACGTAAGAAAATTTCTACTGACAAGAACAAATATTATATATGAGGGAGCGACGAGTACCAAAAGAATTCGAATACTTCTTACCCCACTGGTCGGCTTTATCTTTTTCTGTATAATATCGCTTTTGATACTTGGCTCTTTTTTTCTGGATCGGTTTTTTGGATTTGCGGAATTCATTTCCAAGCCTTTGGAAATAATGATTTCCATGCCCTTACTGATTTTAGGTTCCTGCTTATGGTTATGGTGTGCAGGGAAATTTTTTAAAGCAAAAGGAACTCCTGTGCCAATAAATCCTCCGCCAAAATTGGTTACTGACGGTCCTTACGCTTATTCAAGAAATCCGATGATGACGGGTCTTTTTATGATAATGTTTGGGATTGGCATTCTATTCGGTTCGGTGACGCTCACATTTTTGATAACGCCGTTATTTGTCTTTATGAGCATTCTTGAATTTAAATATATTGAAGAACCGGAATTGATGAAGCGTTTCGGCAAGAATTATACTGACTATAAAGAAAAAACTCCGATAATTATTCCCTGGATTCGTTGAAATGTTTGTCGGGTTCAGCATTACTTAAAGGGATCAAAGACTAAATTCAAAAAATATTTATAAAAACGACAACGATGAATTAACTGACTGAATCCAGGAAAAAAATTGAAGTTTTCTGCGGCAAGCTGCGGAAAATCTTCGATGCTTAAGGAATCGATATTATTAAATATTCGCCTGCTGCCGAAGTCAAGCTTAATAAAGAGGTACGGTTATGAATAAAAACAAAATTATAAACTTAATCAAAAAATTAGCGCCAGGGTTTTATGCATTGGCCTTGATAAACTGCGGCGGTTTTGGCGCTATCGTCAATATGCCGGCAGTAAAAAATATTCCGGCTGGTCAGTATGAGCGTATTATAAAATTGAACAATCCTGTAGCGGTACCCGATAGAACATTTGCGGGATTAGTTTTTATTAAAAAAGGCGCAAAGGTTTGCACAGATTACCCACGTGAAGAAATCATCAAAAGCCTTGACGAATTGACAGTGATGGAAAGGAATTATTAACGTTATTTCAGCAATTATGCAATAGAAGCAGACGGCAGGACCTATGGATTTGTCTCCATACCGGTAGAGTATAGCGCAATGCTCTGGAAAAATGAAAAAGACGAAAACTGCAAATATAAAGTGCAGATCACAAGGTTGGGCCAAGAAAATGATGATATCGACGATGGAGTACCTAAATCCGGATATGGCGGTGGTCACAGTGGCGGCCACGGCCATTAAACTGCGTTGAGATAAGGAGAAATAATTGCTGTTTTAAACCACTATTCTTAGTCCGTCGTAAGCAGAAATAGTTTCAGAAAATATAAATCGCGCCTGAGCTTGTGCATTTTCTCTTTTTGCCATTGTTGTGTATAATGCCGCATCAAAATGTGTAAGAACAAGTTTTTTTACTTTTGATTTTAATGCAAGCTTTGCGGAAAGCTGGGGATTCATGTGAGGCCAGGAATTCGATGTTTGTTTACCGAGCAGGGCACATTCAGAGATAAGCAGGTCAGCATTTCCGGAAAGTTCTTCAGAGTTCTTACAGTAACCGGTGTCAGTGCAATAACTTATAATTTTTTCGTCAATTTCAAACCGATAACCTAAACACTTTGAAGCGTGCACAAGCGGCAGCGCCTGGAATTTCAAGGGGCTTTTATGCCAGCCGTCTTTAATGTCAATCACATTGCAGGGGAATGGCAGTTTATTGACAGGAATAGAATATTTAGGGGCGAGAAATTCTTTGATAGTTACCTTCGTTCCGGTTTGTCCTATTATCTCAAGCGACTTAAAATTAAATTTTGCAAGAGTGTGAAGACCTTCAATATGATCAATGTGGAAGTGACTAAGGAATAAATAGACCGGCATATCTTTTTTTATATACCCGTTTGCTTTATGAATACCGTTTCCGGCATCAAGAATAATGTACGCCGTTTTTGTTTCTATCAACGTACAAATCGTATTGCCGCAATCAGTGTCGAACCAGCCGTTAGTCCCCAGGAACGTAATTTTCATTTTATCCTCATGCATTCTTTTATCTGATTAAATGATACTTTTCAAATCGAAAAATATTTCTTTCTATAAGTCTTATTTTTCCATTTTTATATTTTACGTTACAATTCTATCGGAAATATTTGAATAACTGTACGATTATCAGCGCCTTTCACCATTTTCCACCTGAATATGCCGCTAAGATATTTAGCATCTGTATCGAAAAAAAGAGGGCGATTTTTATTCTTGAGTCGATTATCCGGAACTTATATTCCTGCTATAAACTTTTTTTCTTTGTCTTCATCGCCCTTTAATTTCCTCTGCACAAGGGCAAAAAAAAGGGGAATGACTAAAGAAAGTTTCGGGACACCGGCCTGTGCCGGTATGCTACCATGGATAACAGGCCATCTAATCTTCTTGAAAAAATGTCTTTGAGCATGTATGAAAGTCCATCAACACAAATCAAGAGGTTGTTCAACAAATATGAAAGTCATTCCCGCCGATGCCTCGACTGTAATGCTTATACGCGCTTGTCCGGATGCCTCAATTAAGGACATTGAAGTGCTGATGGTCCGGAGAAACCGTAAAAGTAGCTTTGTCCCAGGCTGTTATGTCTTTCCGGGCGGCGTTGTGGAGGGCGAAGATTTTGGAGCAGGGATGGAACACTTTATCCTGGGAATTGATCGCGCAAGCGCCTCTCATATTCTTTCCGACATGCAACACCTCGACCATGCTCTGGGGGCGTGGGTGGCAGCGATCCGCGAAACGTTTGAAGAAGTGGGAATTCTCCTGGCGCAGAAGAAAGACGGTACGCCTGTGACGATCAGGACGGAAGAAGAGTGCCGACGCTTTTGTGATTATCGCAAAGCGCTCATCGAGGGTAAGATACATTTTTCTGAGGTGCTTACGGCGGAGGAGCTTCTTCTGCCGCTCGACCGGCTTACTTATTTTTCACACTGGATTACGCCTGAACCTTTTGAATTGCGCTACGATGTTCGTTTCTTTGTGACGCAGGTACCGTCTGATCAAGCCGTTATGCATGACGGCGTCGAACTGACCGGCCACGTGTGGATTCGTCCGGCGGAGGCGATACAACAATATGAGCAGGGACGGCTGGATATGATTTTACCTCAGATCATAACACTTGAGGATATAAAACATTTCAAGACCATTGCAGAGGTTATTGACACTGCCCGAAAACGCAACGTTCCTGCCACGCTGACCAAAATCAAAAAAGTCGACGGTAAAGATGTCGAAGTGATGCCCGACGGATCAAGCTTTGAAAAACGCCTTCCTGTATATCCCTGGCCTGACAGGGATGATTAATCATTCGCTCTCCTCTTAATTTCCCCCTCTCATGACCTGATAACATTAAGGTCACACGAAGGCGGGCAAGTAATGACTGGATTACCTTGAATTACTTTGAGACCATCTTTGACCAAAATTTCAATTTAAAAACATTTTCCTCTTGACAAAATCAATATTAGTTGTATTATACAACCATGTCGATACAGATAAAAGAAAGTACCAGTGAATTATTGGAAGTATTTGGCGGACTTTCACAGGTAATGCGCTGCTGCTGCCGGGATGAGGCCTTTTGCGAAGGTGTCACTTTTCATCAGTTTATGATTCTCGATGCCGTGGCTAAAGAAAAAGAATTGCATATGGCCGATCTGCACAAACTTCTTTCCGTTGAGAAAAGCACAACAACGCGGCTTGTCAATCCCCTGATTAAAAAAGGGCTCATACGGCGCGACAAAGCGGATCATGATTTCCGAGCGGTGAAGTTCACGTTAACCAAAGATGGCAGGGAAACCCACAAAAAAGTCCTGATCTGCCTGACAACTTTTTTTCAAAAGGTACTGGGCAATATACCGGCGAGAAAAAGGACCGATGCGTTGGAATCGGTCAAAATTTTCATCACGGCTATAAAAAATTCAGCCAATGGTTGTAGTTGTTGTTAATATTTTGCGAGGAAATCATAATGGATAAATTTGAACTTCCGGTAATTCAAGAGCAATCAGGTTGCGGTTGCGGCGCCGCGACGGCGGGATCTGAAAATACCGTTCCGGATTTGAATCAATCTTTTGTCAGCGGATCAATTGATACGCCGGCAGGCGAAGTGCCGCAAGTATCTTCGGTACTCACCCGGCAGGATCGTTGGGGTTCCATAAAAACGCGCTGGGGTGTGGGCAGAATGAATTATAAAGTAGACCCCGGACTTTACGCGCTGGGCACGCCGGATCATAAATCTTCTGTTTTTGTTTCCGCTAATTACAAATTGAGCTTTGACCGTCTGCGGTCAGCCCTGACGGGACGCTCTGCCTGGATTCTGGTGTTGGACACAAAAGGAATCAACGTCTGGTGCGCTGCGGGCAAAGGAACTTTCGGCACGGATGAACTCATAAGAAGAATAAATATTAGCAATCTGAATAATATTGTAAGCCACAGGAAATTAATCCTTCCCCAACTGGGAGCGCCGGGAGTAGCAGCACACAAAGTGAAACAAATCTCAGGGTTTAAGGTTCAGTACGGACCAATTCGTGCGGAGGATTTACCTGCTTATCTTGATGCCAATTACAAGACAACCGCTCCAATGCGTTTAATCACTTTTCCTTTAAAAGAAAGAGCAGTGCTGATTCCCGTTGAGCTTGTAGAAGCGATAAAGCCTTTTTTAATTATTGCGACTGTATTGTTTGCCCTCGGTGGTATCGGAAGGCCATCAGGGTTTTGGTCAAGCGCTCTAAGTCATGGTTTATTTGCTGTTCTGGCATTACTTTGTGCCGTTATCGGAGGCACTGTACTTAATCCGCTGTTGCTGCCATATCTTCCTGGACGGGCGTTTTCGATTAAGGGTTTTTCGATAGGTATTGTTATTGCCCTGATTCTTCTTTATCTGCGAGATATCAATCTTTTGGCATGGCCTGGAAGAATAGAGGCTCTGGCATGGGTGCTTATTATTCCCGCTGTGTCAGGATATCTCGCAATGAATTTCACGGGCTGTTCTACCTACACCTCTTTGTCGGGAGTTAAAAAGGAAATGCGATGGGCGCTGCCTTTAGAGATCGCTTGCGCCGCTACCGGTCTTGTTATGTGGATAGGCTCCATATTTATTTCTTAGGAGTTTAAAATGAAAAAATTAGTTTATCTTAAAAATGTTGTCACTTTGCATCTGGACGAAAAAAAATGCACCGGCTGCGGTATGTGTCTGGATGTTTGTCCTCATGAGGTGTTTAAAACCAACGGCAAATATGTAGTAATACAAAATCGAGATGCCTGTATGGAATGCGGCGCGTGCAGTCTTAATTGCCCTACTAATGCCATTTTCGTTCAATCCGGTGTCGGCTGCGCTGCTGCTGTAATAAACTCCATACTGGGGCGCAACGGGGGCGAGTGTTCATGCGGAGGACCGGATACCAGTAGCACGACAGGCGGATGTTGTTGACCGTTTTTATATTATTGCGACATCGTGCGGCGGTCCGGACGGAGATGTAAAAGCGTGATGACCCGATATATTCCCGGCAAAGTACGATGTTGCAGGAACAAAGTAATGGGCACAGCGCCTGATCAGCGCAATATTTTCTTGATTCCGCTTACGTAATCGGAAACGATTCGTACTAAATCACGGCTATTTTTGTTTTCGTCAATAAGGCGTACCACCGCGCTACCGATAACGACTCCATCGGCTAAGCGTGAGATTTCTTTTGCCTGCTGCGGTTTCGATATGCCAAAGCCCACGGCCACCGGTAAGCTGGTTATTCTGCGGATTTTCCCCACCTCGTTTTTTATATCTGTAATTTTCGGTGCGGCAGTGCCTGTAATGCCGGTTATGGAAATATAATAGATAAACCCTGATGCTTTAGCGGCAATTTTATTTAACCTTTCTGTGCCGGTTGTAGGAGCGATCAGTGAAATGAAATCTATACCTGCGGCATCTGTGTGAGTTCTTAGTTCCCCTGCTTCTTCATAAGGTAAATCAACTACAAGAACTCCATCTACTCCCGCTTTATGTGCAGTGTAAGCAAACTTTTTTACACCGTAGGCAAAAAAAGGATTAAAGTAACCGAAAAGAACAACGGGAATTTCAGAAACCCTGCGCACTGTCGCAACCATGTTCAGTATGCCCGGCAGAGTTGTTCCGGCTTTTAAAGCGCGTTGTGATGCGGCCTGAATCACCGGACCGTCGGCGGTGGGATCGGAAAAAGGAACGCCAATTTCCAGAATATCCACACCGGCCTTTTCTAAACCCAAAATTAATTTTTTTGTAATCTCAAGTGAAGGATCGCCGGCTGTTAAGTAAACAATCAGAGCCTTTTCATTTTTAACGCGTAAAGATTCAAACTTTTTTTCAATTCGTCCCATTAGCATATATCTCCCTTTTCTATAATCGTTTGCGCGTCTTTATCGCCTCGCCCCGACAGGCAAATCACGATGGTTTTATTTTTGGCCATCTTTGGCGCCATCTTCATGGCATATGCGATCGCGTGCGCGCTCTCCAGCGCCGGAATGATGCCCTCTTCCCGTGATAAAAAAGAAAAAGCCGCAACCGCTTCTTTATCGGTTACCGTTACATACTTTACTTTTTTCGTTGTGTGAAAGTAGGCGTGCTCAGGGCCCACTCCCGGATAATCCAGACCCGCGGCAATCGAATAAGCATCGCGCACCTGTCCGTCGCCATCCTGTAAAAGATATGTTTTATTTCCGTGCAGAACGCCTACTTTGCCACCGTTGATGCTGGCCGAATGCTCGGAAGTATGCAAACCCAAACCCGCTGCTTCCACGCCGTACATGGCCATATTTTTTTCATTGCGGAAAGGATAGAAAGTTCCCATAGCGTTGCTGCCTCCGCCCACGCAGGCAATCATCACATCGGGGTTTTTGCCCTCCATTTTCATGATTTGTTTTTTTATTTCGCGTCCGATAACCGATTGAAAATCGCGCACCATCTTCGGATAGGGATGCGGTCCGGCCGTTGTGCCAATAATGTAAAAGGTATCACGAACACTCCCCACCCAGTATCGCATGGCCTCGTTCATCGCGTCCTTGAGAGTCGCTGTGCCGCTTTTCACGGGCACAACTTCCGCGCCAAGTATTTTCATGCGGAAAACATTAGGCGCCTGGCGTCGGATATCTTCTTCACCCATAAAAATTTTACATTCCATACCGAAAAGGGCCGCAACTGTTGCTGTGGCGACACCATGCTGTCCTGCCCCTGTTTCAGCGATGACTTTTTTCCTGCCCATCCTGCGTGCCAGGAGTGCCTGCCCCAGTGTATTGTTTATTTTATGTGAGCCGGTATGATTCAAATCTTCGCGTTTGAGATATATTTTTGCTCCGTGCAAAGATTCGGACATTCGTCGGGCGTAATAAAGAGGCGTTGCGCGACCTGCATATTCTTGTTGATACCAGTGAAATTCCTTTTGGAAGTTTTTATCTTTTCGGGCGGCTTTATAAGCATTCTCCAGTTCGATTAGAGCGGGCATCAGAGTTTCCGCAGCATATCGTCCGCCGAAAATGCCGAAATGTCCGTTTTTGTCAGGTAGTGTTTTATTCATATTTTCCTCTTCGAAAAAATTAATAATGAATTTTCCTTAACAGCATCTGCCGCTCGAACAATATCAAATATCCGGGCAAGCTTTGCGTGATCTTTTTTGCCGGGAGAGACTTCCACGCCGCTGTTTAAATCCAGCGCCGCCGGAGCCACAGTTTTCATAGCTTCGGCAATGTTTCCCTCATTAAGTCCGCCGGAAAGAATAAGCGGCATTTTTTTTTTGAGAGCAAAGGCTAATTCCCAGTTGGCTTTTTTGCCGGTGCCTCCGTAAAGTCCGGCATGGCGACTGTCGGCCAGAATGGCCGCGACATTGTAGCAACGAGCGTTGTTCAAATCATCATCGTTTTTTAAATCGACAGCTTTGATGACTATGGATGACGAAAACTGACGGCATAATTCCGGCGATTCGTCACCATGTAATTGGATCATATCGAGCGGGCAATATTCCATTACTCTTTTTATTTCCTCTGTTTTTTCGTTGACAAATACGCCGACTTTTACTACTTCATCCGGCAAAGCGCTGATTATTTTTCGGGCGTCCTCAGGTGTTATATAACGTGGAGAGGGTGGATAAAAGATAAAGCCCAGCGCCGCCGCGCCGCACTGAACCGCGAAAAGAGAGTCATCTTGGTTCGTTATTCCGCAGATTTTAACCTGTGTCACTTTAAATCTCTCCTTTGAAAGCGCGCAGTTTTTTACCAATGTCCGGTGCTGTGATAAGAGATTCCCCGATTAAGAAAGCATTAATACCCGATCGCATCAATGATTCAACATCTTTTCTTTCCTTGATGCCGCTTTCCGCCACAACAATTTGACTTTCGGGAATTTGCACTTTTAGCCTTTGGCTGGTTTCGATATTGGTGACGAAAGTATCGAGATTGCGGTTATTGATTCCAATAATTTCAGCGCCGGCCGCAAGCGCCAATTCCAGTTCCTTTTCTTCATGAATTTCCACTAGAGAACTAAGACCTATCTCTCTGGATAACAAAATTAATTCCTTAAGTTTTTTTCCTAAAACGCGTACGATAAGCAAAACAGCGTCGGCGCCCATTGCTCGTGTTTCATAAATCTGGATTGAGTCAATAATAAAATCTTTGCGCAATAGCGGCAGTTTTACACTTTTCCTGATTTGCGTCAGATAATTTTTATGCCCCGCGAAATATTTTTCGTCGGTGAGCACCGAAATCGCGTCAGCTCCGTTTTTTTCATAAATTCCGGCAATTTTGACCTGATCGAAATCCTTAATGAGTCTGCCGCGTGAAGGCGATGCGCACTTTACTTCCGCAATAATATTGCAGCCTTTGCCTTTTAGTGCCTTCCTGAAATCGCGACACGGCTCAAGACGGTCTATCGTTTCTTGCAGTTTTGCCCGGGTTGTTTCTTTTTTTAACCGCATCACTTCTTCTTTTTTAGTTTCAATAATTTTGTCGAGAATCATATGTTTTTAACTGTTGCTAAGTTCAATAAGTGATTGCAATTTCTTTATTGCCGCGCCGCTTTCAATGCAATCGGCTGCGACCTTTATCCCTTCTTTGATATTATCCGCTTTTTCTCCGGCAACAATCGCCAGCGCCGCGTTAATCAAAACAACGTTGCGGCAGGCTCCGTTTTTTCCGGAAAGAACATCTTTGGCAATTTGGGCATTCACCACGGGATCGCCTCCCCGAATGGAATCAAGCGTATCAATTCTTCCGAAATAATCGACAGGATTGATATTGTATGTCCGAACTATCCCGTCTTTGAGTTCAGCAACACGTGTCTCGCCGGTTATGGTGACTTCATCCAGACCATCAAGTCCATGAACAACAAAGGCTCTTTTTGTCCCCATGTTTTTTAATACGTCGGCGAACATTTCTGTGAGTTTCTTATCATAAACACCCAGAAGCTGCGCGGTTGCTCCGGCCGGATTGGTGAGTGGCCCCAGCATATTGAATATTGTGCGGATGCCGATTTCACGTCGTGGACCAATCGCGTATTTCATCGCGCCATGCAGTTTTGGAGCGAAAAGAAAGCCGATGCCGATTTGTTGAACGCATTCTTCCACGATATCCTGATCAGCGCTGATATTGACGCCGAGCGCTTCCAGAACGTCGGCGCTGCCGCATCCGCT
>JBEKUA010000012.1:0-9708 GCA_049515495.1 Smithella sp.
AATATATGATGACTTAATGTTCAAAAAATATTCTTTGTCGCGTATAATCTGAAAATTGTCATTCTGCGCTAACGCCCGTGGAATCTACGTCAGCGCAGAATGGAAACATTTTCCGGAGAAAACGGAAAATGTTTAATGAGAAGGAAATCGTTTTAAAAAAATGGATTGGAATGTCTGTAATGCCCGATTATGATCATATTTGATTTATCAATCGGCCGGAACGGATTTTGTTTAAGAACGGAACAATTTTTGTTAGCAGAAAAAAGAAATAGGCAAAGGGAATGTATTTTAATTACGCGAAACGTCGTTTGAGACGAAATCATTATGGAGAACAGCCATGCCCGAATTGCCTGAAGTAGAGATTTTGAGTCGTCAACTGCGAAGTAAAATATCTGGACGCGAAGTAGTATCCTCAAAAGTATACGATCATAAGTTAGTTAATATAAAAAATATCAGAGGAAGAAGAGTGATTACGCTTGAACGTAACAGCAAGATGATAAATATTTTTCTTGATGATGGTAATTCCATATCAGTACATTTGTGCACAACGGGAAGATTTCTCTGGCAGGAGAATGCGGCAAAGCAAAAAACATAGCCATTGGAAAATGACTTTTGATGATGGCAATCTATTTTTAATTGATCCGCGCCGTTTTACAACAGTCAAAATATTAAAGAGATTGGAAAGCAATTTCGGCAAAGACATTATAAAAAATTTTGATTTAAAATGTTTTGTAATAAATTATGGAAGCCGGAAGAGAAAAGTAAAACATTAATTATGGATCAAAGAACTTTATCAGGGATAGGCAACATTTGTGCTTGCAAGATTTTATACAGAGCGGGATTAATCCCGAACGGGTAGCGGCAACTTTAACGGTAGATGACTGGAAAGAAGTATTATGTCATGCAAGAGAATTATTCAAGATCGCAATTAAGATAAGAGGCACATCAATTTCCGATTGGCGCGATCTTTATGGTTGTAAAGGTCAAAATCAGTATGAATAAAAAGTTTACGGGTGGGCAGGGAAAAACTGTTGCTTATGCGGAAGCGTCATAGCACGGATAAAACAGGGTGAACACAGCACATTCTATTTTGGGGGTTGTTAAAAGATATGGGCGCGATAAAGATATGAATTCATAAACGAGCAAAAACTTCGTCTGTTACCGGAGTGAGCCGGTAATGATTGAAAGATATGATTTTTCAAGAATCGAAGAATCTCCACTGCTTGCTGCGGAGAGCTTCAATATTCAAAAAATTTGTTTATCGAATTATAAGATTCAAGGATATATGGATAAACTTTGATTTTCAGAGACACTTCACCTATCAATAAATCCATATTATTTATCACCTCAGCAGGAGATCCTAATAATCTATAATGCGATATCTCCTTTCTTGTATTTAACCATTAAATTGCGCTTTTTATTTTTAGTCATTATTGAAACAATGTTTTAATTTGTACTTGACATTTGAAACAATGTTTTATAATTTACATTTAAATTAGTAGAGGTTTAAAGGTACTATGACTACAGATAAACCGGTAATTCCAGAAAAATTAAAAGAACGACTGTATCCCGTGGTGTTGCGACAATTTTCCATGAAAGATTTTCATGCGGTAAATATACGCGATATATCAAAAGAAAGTGGGATCAGTTCGGGCACTTTATATAAATATTATTTCTCAAAAGAAGATATCCTTTTTTCCATCATTGACGAAAAATTGCGCGATCTGGCATCATTATTAAGAATGCATATTGCGGGAACCGAGGATATTCGTGAAATGTTCAGAAAGCTGTTTTGGGTTACAATGAATTTCTTTGATAACAACCCCGATCTTGCGATTACAGCTTTTATAACGGTTCCCTTGAAAAGTTTTATGGCGAACAAATCATATAAAAGGGAAACTGAAGTCGATATATTAAACGAAATAGTTGAGAAAGCAAAGAAAAAAGGCGCGGTTATGTCAGATATTGAAAACAATTATTTTGTCGATCTTTATATAATGATAACCCACAGGCATATACAAAACTGGTATGTCCATGGAATGAAATGGAAACTTGCCGATACAATAAATAATTTTTTCGATTTTTTCTGGAAAGTGGTGACTCCTTTGAGCGTAAAAGAGTAGCTGTAATATTGATCTTTAAAATGCGAAATTTAAATATATCTAATAAATACAATAATATACATGAGATTTGTTCTCTAATTATAATAAATTTACGATTGCATGGAGATACGCAATGGAAACAATGGATATCCTGGAAAAAGTGAAATCTCAAAAGCGAACAACATTAACAGAGGCGGAAGCAAAAGAAGTTTTAAAAAAATATGGTATTCCGGTAGTAGAAGAAAAAGCCGTTAATACAATAGAAGAAACAGAAATAGAAGCTCAAAGGGCAGGTTATCCTGTTGTTGTAAAAGGGTTGGGATCCCGTCTAACACATAAAACAGAAAAAGGCTTGGTTAAGCTGAATTTAAGAAACAGGGAAGATGTTCATTCTGCGGCGCTATATATAAAGGAAGCGGCCGGAAATGATTTAGAAGGTTTTTTAATTCAGCCGATGTTGGTAGGCAAAAGAGAGTTTGTCGCCGGGCTTTTCCGTGATGAACAGTTTGGCGCGACGGTAATGTTTGGATTAGGCGGGATTTTTACAGAAGCAATCGGAGATGTGGTCTTTCGTCTGGCTCCTCTTGATGAGAAAGAAGCGCGAAAAATGATCGACGAACTGCATGCCCAGAAATTGCTCGGTGCGTTTCGGGGGGAGAATGCCCCGGACAAAGATGCGTTGATTAAAACGCTTGTTGGTTTGTCGAGGATGGGCATGGAAATACCGGATATAAAGGAAATTGATATTAATCCATTGCTGGTGACTGCCCAGGGCAAGGTTACAGCGGTTGATGCCTTGATAGTTTTAGAAAAAATAGCAAATCAAAAAGTACCGCCTTTGCCGATAAATCCTAAAAGTATCGGGAATTTATTATATCCGAAATCAATTGCCTTTGTTGGCGCGTCTGCAAATATCAGCAAATGGGGACATTTAATATTTTCTAATGTTGTTGCGGGAAAATACCAGGGGAAAATTTATCTGGTGAATCCTCAAGGCAAAGATATTGCCGGCAGAAAAGTTTTTAAATCCGTAGCAGACATTCCTGATACGGTAGACCTTGCCGTTGTGACGGTTCCCGCCGACAAGGTTTTGTGTTTAATACCTGAATTTGAGAAAAAAGCGATAAAAAATGTATTGCTTATATCCTCCGGCTTCGGAGAAACAGGATTGGAAGGCAAGATTTTAGAAGATGAGTTGGTAGAAAAAGCACGGGAAGCAGGAATTTTAATTCTAGGTCCCAATACAATGGGCGTATGTAATCCCTACATATCGTTATATTGTACCGGGCCTCATGTTCGACCGATTGCTGGAGGTACCGTTTTGCTTGCGCAGTCCGGCAATTTGGGTACGCAGATATTGGCTTTTGCCGTAAAAGAAGATATCGGAATACGCGCTTTTTGCGGGTCAGGCAATGAAGCGATGATTACAATTGAAGATTTCATGGATGGATTTGAAATTGATGAAATGACCAAAACAGTGGTTTTGTACGTTGAAAGTATAAAAAATGGCCGTAGATTTTTTGAGTCAGCAAAACGAGTTGGTAAAAGAAAACCGGTTATTGTCTTAAAGGGCGGTCGGACATCTGCAGGCGCCAATGCTGCTGCCAGCCATACCGGAGCAATGGCTTCTGATGTAAAGGTATTTATGGCCGCCTGCCGCCAGGCAGGTATTGTGCAAGCAGAAATCCCTATGGACTTGCTGGATTTTTCGGCGGCATTTTCTTCATTGCCGCTACCCAAAGGCAATAGAGTTGGTCTTTTGACTTTAGGGGGAGGATGGGGTGTTGTGGCGTCAGATTTATGCGAGGAAAACGGTTTGATAGTGCCAAGATTATCTGAAGAAGTAATCTCAAGCATTAATAAATTATTACCGCCTTTCTGGAGTCATGCTAATCCAATAGATGTTGTAGGTGATATGAATGCAGAAACATATATGAAAATTCTTGAAGAACTGATTCGGTCTCCTGAATGTGATGCTATAATACATATGGGCATCATAGGAAGAAAACTTATGATAAAAGCGACAATGGAATCAGCTGTTGCAGTAGATAAGAAATATGATTCTAAATTTGCAGAAGATTCTTTGCGTCATATGGAAGCTTTTGAAAAAAAGACAATCGAGCTGACCGTGCAATTAATGGAAAAATATAATAAACCGATAATCGGAGTTTATTTGCTAAATGATGATAAAACGCGAATGATTACTAATGTAAATGACTACAAATATAAGGGCGTAAACTTTATTACTCCGGAACGAGCGGTTAAATCATTAGCCAAAATGTATCAATATTCAAAATGGTTGAGTGGTTTAAATAATAAAGATTAGAAGATAGATGTTTCACGTGAAACATTTTATCCATTGAAGAATCACAAAAAGGGCAGATTTTTCAAAGTCTGCCCTTTTTGTAACTAATTATAGGTTAATCTTTTTATTCTAGGTGCAATCCGACAAAGAAATTAGAATTACCGCGCTTGATTAAAAGGATTACACTTTTCTTTTCGGCAGCCTTGCTCATTTCCGTGGAGAATTGCTTCAAGGATGTTATTTTTACCTTATTGACTTGAACAATTACATCATTTTGTTGAATGCCGACATCATCAGCAGGACTACCCTCTTCCACATCTGTGACAATTACACCGGTATCATGGGGAATTCCTAATCGCTTGGCAAGTTCTTTATTGATTTCCTGAACAGCTATACCGAAATATGCGCCTGATTGTTTTGTCAATGCTATTTCCGGCTTATCTTTACGCTCCGTTACAACAACTATAAATGATGTTTCTTTGCCATCGCGCAATGCTTTAATGGTTGCCTTTTCGCCAACATGCAAAGAAGCCGTTGTCAGAAGCAAATCATGAGTGTCTTTTATAGACTTTCCGTTTATTTCTATAATTATATCACCTACTTTAATTCCTGCTTTATCTGCCGGATCACCCTTAAAGACATCGGATACTAAAGCTCCATTTTTGCCTTTATAATTCATGTTTTTTGCTATATCGTCTGAAATATCCTGTATGGAGATGCCTAACCATCCGCGAGTCACTTTCCCTTTTGTTTTCAGGTCTTCCAAAATGCTTTTTGCCATGTTAATCGGTATGGCAAAGCCTATCCCCTGACCTTGGGCAACAATTGCCGTGTTAATGGCGATAACTTTTCCCTGCATATTAAACAAAGGTCCGCCGCTATTGCCCGGATTAATGGATGCATCTGTTTGAATGAAATTATCATAAGCACCTGCTCCAATGACACGTCCTTTAGCGCTAACTATACCGGCGGTGACAGTTTGTTCCAAGCCAAATGGATTTCCTATAGCAATAACCCACTCGCCCACTCTTACTACATCAGAGTCGCCAAGAGTTACTGTCGGCAGACCATTGTCCGGCTTAATTTTGATTAATGCGATATCTGTTTTGGCATCTGCGCCTATGATTTTTGCTTCATATTCCTTGCCATCGGAGATTTTTACCAAAATTTTATCCGTATTTTCTACCACATGGTTATTGGTGAAAATATATCCGTCATTGCTGATAATAAAACCGGAACCAAGACTTCTTTGTTTAAAATCGCGCTGAGGCATATCGCCAAAAAAACGGTTAAAGAAATCATCTCCGAAATATTCATTAAAAGGCGATCGGCCAAAATTATTACCCTGGCTTCTTCCCTTAAATATTTTTGTTGTGCTTATATTGACAACTGCCGGTTTAACACGTTCAGCCAGATCGGAAAAAGAACCGGGGACGGTTGCTTCTATTGCTGCCGCTGCCGGAATTTCCGGCGCTCCCGAAGGGATAAGAGAAGATCTCAGAACTTCGACAAGAGAAACAATAAAAAAGGCGATCAAAAACGCCATTAAGAACATAAAAAAAGTTTTACGATTTTTATTTTCCATATTATTCTCCACCGCATTGATAAAAAATTATTGTTTTAAATTACTTAACAATTTCAAATACTATAATAATGGATTTATTTTTGTCAATGAAATATTGTTTGATTTTGGCCATTTAAAGTTTTGTTGTTAAAAAGTTAATATTCTTTATCCGTATGGCAAGGAAAATGCGTTGACTTCGGAATTCAAAGTTTATAAATTTCCGCATGGCAGTACTCTTTGAAGCCGGCTCGCAAGTAAACCTTTGCCCCTTTAGGTGTTGCTTGTAAAATGACATCTTTAAAACCAGATTCTTTAGCGGATTGCATAGCGGCCTGCGTGATTCTCATACCGCATCCTTTATTTCTGCTGGCAGGAAGAGTTGATACATAATAAACTCCTGCTGAATTTTTATAAGTGAAAAGCAGCGAGGCCGCTGCCGGTATTCCATCGAGATATGCAATAAAAAGTTTTTGCGGAGATTGCTCACCAAGTTTAAATGAAGAAACAAAAGCGCCATACTGCTCTTGGGCGCGAGGGGGCATTTCAAAGCCATGGAAAGAAATAAATTCCCAGGTATGCAAATCATCTTTATTTTTAACTTCCGAGATTTTTATATTGTCCGGGAAATGTTTGCCTGACAATGAATCGTTCAAATTTGCCGCCATACAAGGAACTTTTTCAATTAAACGCAACTCCTCATCCTGTAACATTCTTCGGGTTTCAGGCGATTGTCCGCTGGGGTATACCCACCACCAGAAGCGCAGATTTGATTTTTTGTAATATTCTTTTATTGCTGCGATGGACTTTGCATTATCATTGTTTAAAGGCTTTTCATTCCATGCCCAGTTAATATCGGAAATAGTTACGCCGGTGTTCATTGCGTAGATTGATTCAATCTGCGTCAAAGAACAATTTAAGCTTCCCCAATAACGGCTGATGGCAAAAAAATTTTCCTCAATATGTTTTATTAAATCCATTTAACCAATGCCGGCATGTTTTGTCCAACTCGAACTTTTCCAAAGCGGATCAATATCCTCATGATTATTAATTGCCGGATTCACACCGCATTTTATAGCGAAGTAACGATGCAGGGCAAGGCAGCCGGTTAATTCCGGATGAAATACCGTAACCAATATGGATTCGCTTTCCGCTGCCGCTATGTAATCATCAATTTTTAGAAGTATATTAACACCAGAGTCCACATCAATAATTTTAGGTGCACGGATAAAAGTCAATGGCATAGGTTCTGCCGCGACAGCAGGAATCAGAGCTTTGCTGACAAAACTATCTAGTTGACTGCCAAAGCTGTTACGTTCAATGGTTATGTTAATTAAGCCAAGGCAAGGTGCTTCGCCAACCACCTTCTTTGCCAGTAAAATTGCTCCTGCGCAAGTACCCCATATTTTCATTCCACGGTTATGAGCTCCAAGCAATACATCCTTGATTTCAAAAATATTAAGCAACCTGGAAATGCAGGAACTTTCACCGCCGGGGATAATCAAGCCAGCCAGATCCGCAAAGTCATTTGCTTGTTTCACTTTTTTATAAGCGATACCTAACCGCTCCAGATGTTCCACATGCTCATGCACTCCACCTTGAAGATCCAGAACGCCGATGAAAGATGGTCTGTCGCTAACTAAACGCAAAGTCATACGAAATTTACCAGCCGCGTCCGGCTAAGATTTGATCAGGCGGTATTTGAGAAATTTCCAGACCGGGCATAGCTTCTCCCAGATCCATCGAAGCTTCCAGAACTTTTTGGGGATCACTGAAATAAGCTGTCGCTTTGACGATAGCCCGAGCGCGTTTAGCCGGATCGGCTGACTTGAAAATGCCGGAGCCGACAAAAACACCGTCGCAGCCCAACTGCATCATCAACGCGGCATCCGCCGGAGTGGCAATACCGCCTGCAGCAAAATTCACCACAGGTAAACGCCCTAACTCTTTAACTTTTATGGCTAATTCATAGGGAATGCCGTTAGTTTTGGCAAAACTGGTGACTTCCTCTACCGGCATTTGAGCCAGTTGACGGATTTCACGATTCATTGTTCTCATGTGGCGGACAGCCTCGACAACATTTCCCGTTCCCGCCTCCCCTTTAGTGCGGATCATGGCCGCACCTTCGGCAATGCGGCGCATAGCTTCGCCTAAATTACGCGCGCCGCAAACAAAAGGAATCGAGAATTTTGTCTTATCAATATGGCACTCTTCATCAGCTGGAGTCAAAACTTCACTTTCATCTATATAATCAATACGCAAGGCTTCCAAAATTTGTGCTTCCACAAAATGACCGATACGCGCTTTAGCCATAACCGGAATAGTCACGGCTTTTTTAATTGCGGAAATCATCGCAGGGTCGGACATTCTGGCCACTCCGCCATCTTTGCGAATATCAGCGGGTACGCGCTCCAGAGCCATTACTGCCACAGCTCCTGCTTCTTCCGCTATTTTTGCCTGCTTATCATTTGTTACATCCATAATGACGCCGCCTTTGAGCATTTGCGCCAATTGGACATTTAGTTCATATCTTTTAGCATCCACTTTAATTAGCCTCCTGACTTAATTGGTCTATTATAATACTTCACAAATGCGTTGCATAGCAAAAAAATGATTAATCTACCAAAGCATTCTCGTTTTGATTTGTTTATTGTTTAAATATTGTTTGATTTCGGCAATTGTATAAGTTCGGTAATGCACCATGGAAGCGATCAGAGCCGCGTCTGCATTGCCTTTAGTCAATACTTCCGCCAGATGTTGGGGTACTCCGGCGCCTCCGGATGCGATAACCGGAATCCGTACATTTTCGGAAATAAGTGAGGTTAAATTCAACTCATAACCTGTTTGTGTGCCATCCGCATCGATGGAATTGAGGCAAATTTCACCGGCTCCAAGCTTTTCCGCTTCTTTTGCCCACCACAGGGCGTCAATGCCGGTAAATTTTCTGCCGCCATGTATTACTATTTCGTAGCCTGAAGAAATTTTACAGGATACTTCCACTTTTTTTACATCCATACCCAGTACAACACACTGGCTGCCGAATGTTTTGGCTCCCTCGGTTATAATTTTCGGATCATCCACTGCGGCGGAATTAACGCTGACTTTTTCCGCGCCGGCCAGAATCACGCGGCGCATATCTTCCACGTTGCGGATGCCGCCGCCTACGGAAAAGGGAATAAAAATCGTTTCCGCCACGCGCCGCACTACATCAATCATAATGTCGCGCTTATCGGAAGAAGCCGTAATATCGTAAAAAACAATTTCATCCGCGCCCTGTTCATAATATTCCCGCGCGGCTTCCACCGGATCGCCGATATCAACGTTGCCTTTGAATTTTATGCCCTTGGTAAGCAAGCCCGCGCGCACGTCCAGACAGGGAATTATCCTTTTACTAAGCATGACGGCCTCGCAAAAAGTCCATATGCTGTGTTGCGCTTCGTCCCTCGTTGTTGCAGCGTACACAAAAGTACGCCTCACTCCTCGGGTCTTGCGCACCTTGCATCTGGAGCTTTTTGCAAGGTCGTCTAAAATTATATGGACTTTGATAATTCATAAATTTACTTGGCATTGCCCCTCCATGCGCAGAAATTCCTCAAAATCTGTAAGCCGGGACGCCCGCTTTTTTCCGGGTGAAACTGCGTAGCCACAAGATTTTCTTTAGCCAGAACCGAGCAGAAGTTCACACCATAATCAGTTGTTCCTAAAACGACTGCTTCATCAGACGGCGCCGGATAATAAGA
>JBEKUA010000013.1:0-9559 GCA_049515495.1 Smithella sp.
CGAAAATGAGCGTGGTGTTGTTTCCTCCGAAGGCGAATGAATTAGAAAGAACGGCGCGCAGATTGGCTTTTCTTGCACCTGTGGTGACATAATCCAGATCGCACAAAGGATCGCTATCCTGATAATTGATTGTCGGCGGTATAAAACCATGCCGCAATGCCAGCACGGAAACAATACCTTCCAGAGAGCCCGAAGCTCCTAATGTGTGTGCGTGCATGGACTTGGTTGAACTAACCGGAATTAAATAAGAGCGCCAGCCGAATACTTTCCTGATTGCTTTGGTCTCCGTAACGTCATTGACAGGAGTGGCTGTGCCATGCGCGTTGATATAATCGATTTCATCAATAGAAAGGCCGCTGTCTTTGAGCGCCGCTTGCATGGAGCGCACAGCGCCGGAAGCCTGTTCATCGGGGGCGGTCATGTGGAAAGAATCGCAGGTAATGCCATAACCCAAAATCTCGCCATAAATTTTTGCTCCTCTGTTAAGAGCTGTCTCCATTTCCTCCATAACCATTATCGCCGCTGCCTCGCCAAGCGATAGCCCTGAGCGGTTTTTATCGAAAGGACGGCAGGTTTCCGGATCAACGGATTTCAGGGCATTAAAGGCGGCATAAGTTAACCGGCACATGGGCTCCACGCCTCCGGCAAGCATGATAGACGCCTGGCCATTCGCGATTAAATCCCGCGCGCATCCTATAGCTGTGGCGCCAGCGGAACAAGCTGTCATGAAAGTTGATTTCGGTCCCGCGAAACCGAAAACTGAGGCAATACGGTCAGCGGAAGAGGCACAAAATAAAGATGAGAGCGTGGAAAACTTCGCGTGTCCGCCATTTTTTTTTAAAAAGTTTTCGTAGAATTCTTCCGCTTCCAGAAGCCCGCCGGCACCGCCGCCAATGGCAAGGCCTATTTCTTCTTTTAATTCTTCCGGTGGGGGATAGAGTCCGGCGTCACGCAAAGCTTCCAGCGTTGCGGCAAAAGAAAGCATGTCCGCCCGCGACATTCTTTTAATAGAAAAATTCCGGGGAATATGATCGCGCGCGATAAAATTTTTGATCTGGCCGCCGGTCTGACTGCGAAATCCGGTTGTATCAAAGAGGTTAATCATCCCTATGCCACATGAGCCTTGCTGCAGAGCTTGCGCGAAATCAGGAACATTATTGGCAAGCGCGTTTAATGTGCCCATCCCAGTGATAACAATGCGTTTTTTCAAATCAAAGCCCTATCTTTTTGTTGTGAAAAATTATATTTATTTAAACTTTCCGAAACTTAAATTGGCGCTGGTAAAAAGTCAAACAAATATTGCCGGCAGATAAAACCACACATGCTGTTGTTGATCAAAATTCCTTTGACATACGATTACAAATCCCCTATGACTTCTTTTTAAGGAAAGCAAGTTCTTATCAAACCCAAACCATGTCCTTTCGGGCAATATTTATCATAAGGCCTACCTTAACAGAAGGAAGGCAGGAGGATCTGATTGCGCAGGAAATTCATGTCTAAGGCCTTCATCCGCATTCCAGTCATTATAGCGATGTTATTCCTGTGGAGCAGCGGCGCTCTTGCTCAGGATAATCTCAGATTTGTAGATCTCGGTGATTATACGCTGGAAAATGGCCAGGTCATACGGGACTGTCGCCTGGCCTATCGCACCTTTGGCGTTTTAAATTCCGCCAAATCCAATGTAATACTGTTTCCCACCTGGCTTGCCGGAACAACTCAGGATTTGATCGATCTGGAATTAATCGGCCCGGGGAAAATGGCCGATAGCTCAAAATACTTTATTATAGCCGTCGATGCTTTCGGCAACGGTGTATCCTCGTCACCTTCCAACAGCAAAAGTCAGCCGGATCAGTCCTTTCCGCGATTTTCCATTAAGGACATGGTGAATGCGCAGCATCTCCTTCTCACCCGATATTTGGATGTGCCCCGTGTTTATGGCGTAATCGGCATTTCTATGGGTGCGATGATGGCTTATCAGTGGATGGTTTCCTATCCCGGCTTCCTGAACAAAGCCGTTGCCGTTGTCGGAACGCCTCGACTCACTTCGTATGATCTGCTTCTGTGGCAGTCCGAACTAAGTGCAATCGATGCCGACAGGGGAAGACCGCATGGGGAAAATATAGCCATGAAAACAGTAGGAGCCATCCATAATCTACATCTGAGAACACCCCATTACATTGCGACACATACGACGCCGGAAGCTTTTCCGCAATTTCTTGCCGAAATGGAAAAAAGCTTTATGAAACGCAATGAATTCGATTGGGCATGGCAGCTCAAAGCCATCATGGATCATAATATCTACCGTTCCTTTGGAGAAGCGATTGATCCTGCCGCAAAAACCATACAGGCAAAAGCCCTCATCATTTGGGCACAGCAGGATATTACAGTCAATTCCGAACCGGCCCGGAAGCTTGCAAGACTAATTAATGCCGATACTTTTGAGTTTTCCGGCGATTGCGGCCATTTGTCATTTTTGTGTGAGGGTGAGGCGCTGAAAGACAAGGTCAATCGCTTCATGCAATGAAGCGGTTATCATAAAATTGTTGACAATATTACGTTTTTCGTTGTTCATTCTTGAATTCCGGTATCCAGAACATATCGAAATGATTTCCCCCCATTTTTTGTCATAAAGAGTCATATCTTTTATATTTTATTTAAACGGCTTTAATGTTTCATTAAAATAAATGGACAAAAAAAGAATTCATGCCTTAAACCGCAGGAATATATTTCATAAACAATCTTTTATTTCTGATAGTTGCAACATTTTTGCTGCCTGCGGTAAATATGGCACGATAATTTCAATAGTATAAAGACAAATACCTGAAAAGGAGGTAACAGATCATGAAAAAAACATTAAGAACAATAGCGGTAGCGGCGGCGGTTATTCTTTTAACCGCAACTTTTGGTTTCGCCGAGTATGCAGCAACTGGAGCAGCTAATTTCCCGTTCTTTCAATTGGGCTGCTTAATTATCGGCGGTTTGATTTTGATGACTCTGAAAAAGAAATACGAAAAGATGTATGTAGCGGAAATGGTTGGTGCCTTCGCTCTTTATACCATACTGATGGCTCTGTTCACCAACCCGGTTATTGAAGCAGTTAAGAACCTTGTAGCATAAGTAAACGGTTAACGAGATTTGTGGATTGAGTAAATAGTTTAATTAACCGCTGCAAATAAAAAACATGATCTGTTTATATAGTGGTTGCCCCCCGTGAGGCGAAGGCCTCAAGGGGGGTTTTTTAATCCAGACAATTATAATTATGACATATTCCACTTTGAAGGAAAAAGAAGTTATGTTAGTTTGATGATCAAACCTTTGTTAGAGGATATGCACGTTTAATTTGTTATGAATTTTCTCGCACTTGATTTTGAAACAGCAAACTATTACAGCGACAGTGCTTGTGCCCTTGGCTTGGTGCGTGTTGAAGACAATGAGATTGTTGAAAAAGTGTCATTTCTTATCAGGCCTCCCTATAAGTATTTTGTGTTCACTTATATCCATGGAATAACATGGGAGGATGTTGAGGACAAACCAACTTTTGAGCAGCACTGGAAATCAATAAGGCCGTTTTTTGAGAATATTGATTTCGCGGTGGCGCATAACGCGAGCTTTGACAGCAATGTCCTGAGCGCCTGCTGTGAAAGACACAGGATTCTAAAGCCTGAAGTTGATTTCCGGTGCACCATGAAACTGTCCCGAAAGGTATTCGGTCTTTACCCTACTAATTTGCCCGCCGTTTGTAGAAATTTTAATATCGATTTACAACACCACGATGCCCTTTCCGATACTCTCGCCTGCGCCAAAATTATGATAGAAATTTTAAAAAAAACGAAAGCGTAATATTATTATTTAAAACATCAAAAAGGCAGGAATGGTTAAGTGTCTGTGGCAATCCATTTTATCCCTTTTAGAAAAGAGATTGCTATGGAGGGCATTGCTATTCTTTAATCTTTAAATTATTTTGCAGATAATTGTTAAAATCATCGTAATCGTTTGTTATGGAAACGGCGCTGCCCTTTCTTTGATCAATGTCTTTCATGCTCTCCGGCAATGGCCATGTTAATCCCAAAAGCTTTTGAATTTCTTCAGGAAATTTTGCCGGATGGGCGGTTTCCAGGCAGATGGCCAGTTTTAAGTCCGGAACTTTTTTAAAATACGCTTCCAGTCCGGTCCAGCCTACAGCTCCATGCTGTTCCAAAACGACATGGTAACGATTATAGACATTCTTGATAGTTTCTCTTGTTTGCTCATCCGTAACGCTTATAGAGAAAATATTCCGCCGCATTTCTTCCAGGTCGGGATATCGATGAACCTGCCCCACGCGGTCAACAGTGCCTCCGTATAATTCAAAAAAGCGCGCTAAATTGCTGGGATGCCCGACATTCATCGCGTTGGAAATACACGCTCGCGAAGGGGAAACCTTTTTATATTTTCCTTTCGTCAGAAAAATTGGGAATTCATCATTTTCATTGGTTGGCATGACAAGTTTGGCCACCGGCAAGCCCATCCGGCGCGCGTATTCACAGCCCAGAGCGTCGCCAAAATTCCCAGAAGGAACGGAAAAGATCACCTGCTCTTCCGGTTCGGCGAGCTGGGCATAAGCGTAAATATAATAAATTATCTGTGGAAGAATCCGGCCAAAGTTAATGGAATTGGCCGAGGTCAGATTATATTTTGCCAATTTAGGATCGGAAAACGCCTGCTTGACTAGATTCTGGCAATCATCAAATTTGCCCTGCACGCAAAGTGCCTGCACATTGCCGCCAATTGTGTCTAGCTGCTTTTTCTGGCGGTTGCTAACTTCCGTTGCCGGATAAAGAATAGTAACGTCAATGCCCGCTACGCCCTTGAAGGCGTCGCCCACGGCGCTGCCCGTGTCACCGGATGTGGCGACAAGAATGTTGAGCCTTTCTCCCCGCGGCCGGCAATTACTCATCAATCTAGCCATCATGCGTGCGGCAAAATCTTTAAAGGAAGCTGTCGGCCCCTGATCCAGACGCATCACATAGGCTTTTGGTTTTACCTCTTCCAGGGGAACGGGATAATTATAAGAGTCTTTAACAATTTTTTTAAGAATTTCCAGTGGGAATTCATCGGTAAGAAATGCTTTAGCGACAAGCAATGCCGTATCACGATAAGGCTTGCCTTTAAGTTTCTGAATTTCTTTTAAAGAAAGGATTGGAATGGTATCCGGCATGAATAAACCTTCATCCTGCGCCTGTCCTTTGAGCAGGGCTTCTTTAAAAGAGACCTTGCCGGTAAAAGGAGTAATTCCATCAACATTATTTAAATGACGATTTGTGCTGTAGTAACGGATTGACATTACACTTCCTCATCCTTTTTTCAGTATGGTTTCTTTAAACTTAAATGCGTAAAAAAATCAATTCAAAAAAATACTGCCTTCAAGATTTTATTGACATACAAGGCCGTTCCCCTTATAAAATCTACTGTCAGAAACACGTTTTTATAAAAGGAAGACATCAGTATAAAGTGGATAAATAATGAGCGATGAAAAATTATACATTGTTTTAATGGGACTTCCCGCGCGGGGGAAGTCCACACTGGCCATGCGGCTGAGGGATGCTTTTCAGAAAAACAGCATTTCCTCCCGCATATTCAATAATGGAAATTTGCGCAGGATATATCGTCCGCTTGGCGAAACGGCAAGTTCCGAATTTTATTATCCGAAAAATTCAGCAGCCGTGGAGTTGCGGGAGGGATTTGCCCGTATGAATATGGAAAGGGCCAAAACTTATCTTCGCAACAACGGCATGGTCGCGATTCTGGACTCGACCAACGCCGAAAGAAAACGACGAGCTGTAATTGAAAAATATCTTAATGATCATCCGCTTATTTTTATTGAGTGCCTCAACGACGATGAAGATATTTTGCGCCTAAGCATTCAGGAAAAGATCAAACTGCCCGAATTCGCTAAACTTAAAGATAGAGCGGCAAAAGAATTCTTAAAACGAATTGATTACTATCGGATGATTTATACGCCACTGAAGTTAGAACGAAATTACCTCCGCATAGATTCTTTACAAAACATGATTATTGAGGAAAAACATAGCGACGTGATTCCCTTTTATGAAAGGCTACGCGACTATCTTGTCACTGATGAAGTAAAAAATCTTTTTCTTATCCGGCACACCGAAACCGAATATAATGTCGCAAACAGAATCGGCGGCGACTCGCATTTAACAAAAAAGGGCAGAGCGCAGGCAGAAGCCCTGGGACATTTTTTTAAGAAAAGGAAGATTTCCTACATTTTTACCAGTAGAAGAATCAGGACCATAGATACGGCCGGAGCTATTTGTAAAATGCAGGATGAATGCAGGATTATTTCGCTTAAGGAGTTTGATGAAATCAATGCGGGAATTTGCGAAAGAATGACTTACGAAAATATCGAGAAAAAACTGCCGCACGTTTTCAAAAAACGAGGGGCGGATAAATACCACTATGTTTACCCCGATGGTGAAAGTTACGAGATAATGAAGTCCAGAATCACGCAGGGAATAAAGAAGGCTTTTTTTCTAAACAGGCGCGCGAACAACATTATGATAGTCGGTCATCAGGCCGTCAACCGGATGATTCTGTCCCATTTCCTTTACCGGCGGGAGGATGACGTTCCCTATATTTATGTTCCCCAGGATCGTTTTTATCACATTGTTTCCACGCAAGATAAAAAACTTTTTGAACTCAAACGATATGACTAATTGTTGAATATAATTGCGGTCAATATTCCCTTGACATACTATGCTGTTTTCCTTATATATTTTTACTGACAGAAGCAACCTTTTATCTAATTATCTAACCTGGGATAACCCCAAAGGGGGCATCATGAAGATAAGCGCACGTAATATATTGAAGGGTAAGGTAATCAAGGTTTCTCGAGGGGCTGTTAATACAGAAATACCTTTAGAACTTACGGGCGGAAGTCAGCTGGTTTCAATCATTTTCAAAGAATCCGCAAAAAAACACGGTTTGAAATCCGGTAAAAAAGCATACGCGATTATAAAAGATTCCAATGTAATGATAGCGGTGGGTTAGGTTTTGGGTTTCGCGGTTTCTTTGTCCTGTCGAGTTTTTTGGCTCGACCGGCATCCAGAGAAAAAAGAATACTGAAGTCCCGATCAGGTCGGGGATGACGAAAGAAGAAGATAGATTGCCACCCGGAATGCGCCGGGCTGGAGTTTGATAAAGTCGGATGTCAAAGAGGAGATATGGAAGAAAAAAAATTTGTTCGTTTAACACAGACAGTGCAGAGCGCGGGTTGAGCCTGTAAGATAGGTCCGGGGGACCTGTCCGAACTTATGCGCGATTTGCCGCTGATTCATGATCCGAATTTGCTGACCGGATTTGAACACGCGGAAGACGCGGGAGTGTATAAATTATCCGCTGATCTTGCCATTGTCCAAACGGTTGATTTTTTTACTCCCACTGTTGACGATCCTTTTGTATTCGGCCAGATTGCCGCTGTCAACGCGCTCAACGATATTTACGCCATGGGCGCTAAAGCTTTGACCGCTATGAACATTGTTTGTTTTCCGGTAAAGACTATAGATATATCAGTGTTGCGGGAAGTTTTACGAGGCGGATTGGATAAAATGCGCGAAGCGGGTGTTTTGCTTGTCGGCGGACACAGCGTTGAAGATAACGAGATCAAATACGGCCTTTCCGTAACCGGAATTATTCATCCCGATAAAGTATTATTTAATCATGGCGCAAGGGCAGGTGATAAATTGATTATGACAAAGCCTTTAGGCACGGGCATCATCAGCACGGCTATAAAGGCACAGGAAGCGTCACCGGAACAGTTAACGCAAGCAGTTTCCAGCATGATCCGGCTTAACAAGAAAGCGTCGGAGATAATGGTTGCCGAGGGAGATATTCACGCCTGTACCGATATAACGGGTTTTGGTTTTTTAGGTCACGCTTGCGAAATGATTGAAGGCAGCGACGTCGGCCTGAATATAAAGTCCGCCTCAGTTCCGGTCTTTGAAGGAGTACGCAAGTTGTTGGAAACAGGTTTTGTTCCAGGCGGTCTTTACCGCAACAAGAAATTCCGTATTTCACAGATTGAAGCGGCAGATACCTGTCCCCCATGGCTTTTAGATATTTTTTTTGATCCGCAGACAGCGGGAGGATTGTTTTTCAGTCTGTCCGGGAATAAGGCGCAAAACCTTGTGGCGAAAATGCGCAGCGCAGGAATAAGCGATGCCACTGTTGTTGGCGAAGTCGTTAAAGATCATCCCGGTAAAATATTTGTTTATTAAGGAGGTGGAGCTGTCAGTTTCATCCACGCTCGATCCATGAAAGTAGATTCCATGCCAATCAAGAAAGAGACAGAGCTTAATTTCAAAAAGCTTATGGAAATCTTTGTGCCTGATGATTCGTTATTATTGCTGATGCATGGCAGTCCTGATCCGGATGCTATCGCTTCGGCTATGACACTGCGCGAAATAATCCAGCGGACAAAAGGCCTTTCCAAAAGCGCTTTTGTTTCCACGGAACCGTTGATCAGACAGCAGAATATCGAATTTGTTTCTTGCCTGCGTCTTTGTATTCAATTAGCCAGTCAGGTTAATTTTAATTCTTATCGCGTTATAGCTATTTTGGATGCCCAACCTTCTTTTTTTAATAAAGAATTAAAAGTCATAAAACCGCACATTGTTTTCGATCACCATCCCCGCGAAGGCCAATGGCAGGCGCCTTTGGAAGATATCCGGCCTGATTACGGCGCGTTATCCAGTATCTTAACCGAGTATCTGCTTTGTTCCCGCGTGAAGATTCCCCGTAACCTGCATACCGCTCTTCTTTATGGAATTAAAACGGATACAGACAATTTCAACCGTTCCGCTATCATCGAAGATATAAGCGCTTATACCTATCATACAAAATACGCCAACATGCAGTTCATTCGCCGGATTGAACTTAATCAAACGCCCGACCGTTTTTTGAAATATTATAATTACTCTTATCATCACATGAATAATTTTCGCGGCCGGCGGGTTTGTTTTCTGGGAAATGTTGAGAGTGCGGATGTTTGTGTTCAGATAGCTGATTTTTATTTGCGTTTGATCGGCACTTATTATGTTGTTGTGGCCGGAATTATCGAAGATAGGCTCATCATTATTTTTCGTGGCGATGGTTACAGACAGAATTGCGGCGCCATAGCGCAAAGAGCCTTCGGGTGGATCGGCAAAGGTGGTGGACATCGCAGTGCCGCGCGCATGGAAGTTTCTCTGGATTTATTGAGAGACAATTTAGGAGATGATTTATCTCAAAGAAATGTTGAGAGATTTCTTTTTAGAAGCCTGAGAAGAGAACCAAAAACTGATCACACCAAGGATTAATATTCCTAGAGTACCGGGGAGGAAGATTTATGAGAGAAGTGGGATTTAAAAAAGAAATAACGACAGGATATTATCTTGATCCTTTTAACGGCTTTCAGGAAAAGAAAATTACTATTGAATTGCGTTATGATGACATCACCGGAGTGGCGTGCCGCATTTTACCTTATCGCATCCGTCCTGCCCAAAAGCCTGATCTGGATTTA